>NZ_ATCO01000051.1:0-38622 GCF_000422025.1 Geobacillus sp. WSUCF1
TTTTTTCATGCTGTCGGTGCATTACCGCCATCCGATCAACTACAGCGAGGAACTGCTTGAGAGTGCGCGGCGCGGACTCGAGCGCCTGAAGACGGCGTATGGCAATTTGCAGCATCGCCTGCAGGCAAGCACGAACTTAACGGACAATGACGAGGAATGGGTTTCGCGCATTGCCGACATCCGCGCCTCGTTCATCCGTGAAATGGACGACGATTTCAACACGGCGAACGGCATTGCCGTATTGTTTGAACTGGCGAAGCAGGCTAACTTGTACTTGCAGGAAAAAACGACATCCGAGAAGGTCATTCACGCGTTTTTGCGCGAGTTCGAACAGCTGGCGGACGTACTTGGACTCACCTTGAAGCAGGATGAGCTGCTTGATGAGGAAATCGAGGCGTTGATCCAAAAGCGCAATGAAGCGCGGAAAAACCGCGATTTTGCGCTGGCCGACCGCATTCGCGACGAGTTGAGAGCGAAAAACATTATTTTGGAAGACACGCCGCAAGGAACGAGATGGAAACGGGGATAGCACGCGATGATGGCGGAGTTTGAAATGGTCAACGATGTGAAGCAGTTAAATGGACTGGCGCTTGCCTATATTGCGACGCCGTGTACGAGGTGTATGTGCGACGCCATTTGCTTGCTGGCGGCAGCGTGCGGCCGCATGAGCTGCATCGGCGGGCGGTCCGCTATGTGTCGGCGCGGGCGCAAGCGCAAGTGATTTTGGCGTTGCTTGACGAGGGCGTCCTGACCGAGGAGGAAAAGGACATCGTCCGCCGCGGCCGCAATGCCAAATCAGGCACAATCCCGAAAAATACGGATGTACAAACATACCGGCATAGCACGGCCTTTGAGGCGCTCATCGGTTATCATTTTTTGGTTAATAATGAAAAGCGGGTTGATGAGCTGATCGGCCGTTCGTTTGCCATTATTGAAAGGGAAGAAAGGGCGTTGGAATGATGGACTACATTATCGGCAAAAATCCGGTCATTGAAGCGCTCAAAGCCGGGCGCGACATCAATAAAATTTGGATCGCGGAAGGGGCGCAGCGCCATACCGTCGAACCTGTGCTTGAATGGGCAAAGCGGCGGGGCGTGCTCGTCCAATATGTCCCGAAGCGCAAGCTTGATCAGATGGCTGAAGGAGCTCATCAAGGGGTGATCGCTCAGGCGGCGGCTTACCGCTACTATGAAATCGATGACTTGTTCGCTCGCGCCGCCGAGCGGGGCGAGGCGCCGTTTTTTCTCATCTTGGACGAGCTTGAGGATCCGCATAATTTAGGGGCCATCATGCGCACCGCTGATGCGGTCGGGGCGCACGGCCTCATTATCCCGAAGCGGCGTTCGGTCGGGCTGACCCAAACGGTGGCGAAGGCGTCGACCGGGGCGATTGAGCACGTTCCGGTCGCGCGTGTGACAAACTTGGCGCGGACGATTGACGAGCTGAAAGAGCGCGGAGTGTGGGTAGCCGGAACGGATGCATCGGCTCAAGACGACTACCGCTCGCTCGATGGCACGATGCCGTTGGCGCTCGTCATCGGGAGCGAAGGAAAAGGGATCAGCCGCCTAGTGCTTGAAAAGTGCGATTTCTTGTTCCGGTTGCCGATGCGCGGCCATGTCACCTCACTCAATGCCTCTGTCGCCGCCAGCCTGCTCATGTACGAGGTGTACCGGAAGCGGTATCCGTTGGGAGAATAGCGAATGAACATTTTGATTGTCGACGGCTATAACATCATCGGAGCGTGGCCGGAGCTGCGCCGGCTGAAAGAAGAGGGCGATCTGGCAGCGGCAAGGGATTTATTGATTGAAAAAATGGCTGACTACAAAGGATTCACCGGGGACCATGTCGTGATCGTATTCGATGCCCACCTCGTGCAAGGAAACGAGAAAAAGTATAAACATTACGACGTCGATGTCATTTTTACAAAGGAACATGAGACGGCCGATGAGCGAATTGAACGGTTGGCGAAAACATTGATGAATGCGCGCACAAAAGTGTATGTCGCTACCTCCGACTACACCGAACAATGGACGGTGTTCGGCCAAGGCGCCCTGCGCAAGTCGGCGCGCGAGCTATTGGATGAAGTCGAGACGGTTGAGCGGGACATTTCCCAAAAAGTAAAAGCGATGCGGCAGCGCACTCCGATCTCCAAAGTTCCGCTAAATGATAGAATTGCTGAAATTTTTGAAAAATGGCGAAGAGGAGAAAAATGAGCGGTTGACGCTGTAAAAATTTGTCCTGTATAATACATGTTAGCGATTGATGCGGTCGGGGGGATCAGCGTGGGGGAATGCTTGAAAGCAATGAAAGGGAAAGATTATCATCAGCTGGACGATGAGCAGCTTGTTGCGCTCGTTCACGAAGGGGATGGGGAAGCACTTGATTTTTTAATCCATAAATATCAAAACTTTGTGCGCGCCAAAGCTCGCTCCTATTTTTTAGTCGGAGCTGATCGGGAAGATATCGTGCAGGAAGGAATGATCGGTCTGTATAAGGCCGTCCGTGATTTTAAGGGGGACAAGCTTTCCTCATTTAAAGCGTTTGCAGAACTTTGCATCACAAGGCAAATGATTACCGCGATTAAAACGGCGACCCGCCAAAAGCATATTCCGCTCAACTCTTACGTTTCCTTGGATAAGCCGATTTATGACGATGAATCTGACCGGACGCTGATGGATGTGTTGTCCGGCACGCAGGTGACGGACCCGGAACAATTGATTGTCAACCGCGAGGAAGTCGATGATATTGAACTAAAGATGGCGGAACTGCTCAGCGACCTCGAGCGGAAAGTGCTCGCTTTGTATTTGGATGGACGCTCATACCAGGAAATTTCCGAAGAGCTGAACCGCCATGTCAAGTCGATCGACAACGCGTTGCAACGCGTCAAGCGGAAGCTCGAGAAATATTTGGAATACCGCGAGATCAGTTTGTAGGCATCGTGCCGCCGCATCAAAAGATGTCATTGACAGCGAAACAGCCAATATGATAAATTTTTATGGACATCTCGAAGGAACGGTGGAATGCTGATGCGCCAAAAAGTGACGCTGGCTTGCGCGCAGTGCGGAAGCCGAAACTATACGGCAGCAAAACAAATACGTCGCTTGGTGAGCGCCTTATGGCCAACAAGTTTTGCTCAACATGCAACAAGCATACAATCCATCGTGAAACGAAATAGACGGTGGAGATAGTTTTGAACGATGATGGAGGTACGAGTGATGCAGCGAGTAATCAACTTTTTAAAAGAAGTCGTACGCGAGCTGAAAAAAGTGAGTTGGCCAAACCGGAAGGAGTTAGTGAACTACACGGCGGTCGTGTTGGCCACGGTGGCGTTTTTCACCGTCTTTTTTGCCGTTGTGGACCTCGGCATTTCTGAGTTGATTCGCCTCGTGTTTGAATAAGCGGACGAAGGATATGTTATAATGAAAGATAATCGTGCGCGTATGGAACCCGGCAACGGGTTTTTGTTTTGCGCAAAAAATAAAACGAAAACCGCCTTGGGGAGGCTTGTTGATGGAGAAAAACTGGTATGTTGTCCATACATATTCGGGATATGAAAACAAAGTGAAAGCCAATTTGGAAAAACGCGTCGAATCGATGGGAATGCAAGATAAAATTTTTCGCGTCGTCGTTCCGGAAGAGACGGAGACGGACGTCAAAAACGGAAAACGGAAAACGACGAAAAAGAAAGTGTTCCCTGGCTATGTGCTCGTTGAGATGGTCATGACGGATGACTCATGGTATGTCGTGCGCAACACGCCGGGCGTCACTGGATTTGTCGGCTCAAGCGGAGCTGGTTCGAAACCGACGCCGCTTATGGAGGAAGAAGTAAAAATGATCTTGAAGCGGATGGGCATGCCGCTTGCCGAGGTTGACGTAGACTATGAGGTAAATGAAACGGTGCGGATCAAAGAAGGTCCGTTTGCGAACTTTACAGGGAAAATTGAAGCGATTGACCCGGATAAACATAAAGTGAAGCTGCTTGTCGATATGTTTGGGCGTGAAACACGGGTGGAGCTTGAGTTTTCGCAAATAGAAAAAATCTAATGGATAAAGAACTTGCAATTGATAGGGAAAAGTGATACTATTTTAAAGTCAGTATGTCTCTTAAACGGAGACATATGGCGGTGAACTTATACACTTGTATAAGGGAGCCGTTTTGTTTTTACGCTGATCCTCTCAACTGAACGGGAGATAGGAAAACGGCTCAGTAGACCGGAGCCGGATGAGTGGGAGGGGCAATCCCTAATACCACATCACGGACTTAAGGAGGTGTGTCTCGTGGCGAAAAAAGTAATCAAGGTCGTCAAACTGCAAATTCCTGCAGGGAAAGCGAATCCGGCGCCGCCAGTAGGTCCTGCGTTGGGTCAAGCCGGTGTCAATATTATGGCGTTTTGCAAAGAGTTTAATGCCCGCACGGCGGACCAAGCAGGGTTGATCATTCCGGTTGAAATTACGGTTTTTGAAGACCGTTCATTTACATTCATCACGAAAACGCCGCCAGCCGCTGTATTGCTGAAAAAAGCGGCGGGCATTGAATCGGGCTCCGGCGAACCGAACCGCAACAAAGTGGCGACAATTAAACGCGACAAAGTGCGTGAGATCGCTGAGCTGAAAATGCCGGATTTGAATGCGGCGAGCATTGAGGCGGCCATGCGCATGATCGAAGGCACGGCCCGCAGCATGGGCATTGTGATTGAAGACTAAAGCCGGTGCGTCGTTTGTAGGGGAGGTTGCGTCATTGGGCAACCTCTCTCTCCATGAACAAAAACAGCAAGACGGGCCTGATGAATGGGCATCCGTCCGCTTCTTCGTTTTCGAAAGAAGCGAAGAACGTTCAATGTGGGAGGTTTTTCCGCTAAAACCACAACCGAGGAGGATTTTTCACATGCCGAAAAGAGGAAAGAAATACTTAGAAGCATTGAAACTCGTCGACCGCTCCAAAGCATACCCGATTGCTGAAGCAATCGAGCTCGTGAAAAAAACGAACATCGCGAAATTCGATGCCACGGTGGAAGTGGCGTTCCGTTTGGGCGTCGACCCGAAAAAAGCGGACCAACAAATTCGCGGCGCCGTCGTCCTGCCGCACGGCACAGGGAAAGTGGCGCGCGTGTTGGTGTTCGCGAAAGGGGAAAAAGCGAAAGAAGCAGAAGCGGCTGGCGCTGACTATGTCGGCGATACAGAATATATCAACAAAATCCAGCAAGGTTGGTTTGACTTTGATGTCGTTGTTGCTACGCCGGACATGATGGGTGAAGTCGGGAAACTCGGCCGCATTTTAGGGCCGAAAGGGTTGATGCCAAACCCGAAAACCGGAACAGTCACGTTTGACGTAGCAAAAGCGGTGCAAGAAATCAAGGCTGGTAAAGTGGAATACCGCGTCGACAAAGCGGGCAACATCCACGTTCCGATCGGCAAAGTGTCGTTTGACAACGAGAAATTGGCTGAAAACTTCGCAGCCGTCTATGAAGCAATTTTGAAAGCCAAACCGGCGGCGGCAAAAGGGACGTACGTGAAAAACGTCACGATTACATCCACAATGGGCCCTGGCATCAAGGTTGACCCGTCCACGGTTGCTGTTGCACAATAACCGTTGACTTTTGTTTGTCCGTCTGTTAAAATGCCATTTGGCTGAACAAATGAATATCATTTGTACCGTAGACAGTAGGTGCCTGTTTGAGGCTTAATTTCCTACCGAGGTATGTGGACGATAGAACAGCGCGCCCTGCGTCGGGGACGAGCGGCGGTGCGTTGAACGACACCTCCATGTCTACGCGGCATGGAGGTTTTTTATTGAGCAGACGGTATAAGTGGTATTCTCTCATTTTCCTTACAGGAGGTGCAGGACGTGTCGAGCGCGATTGAACTGAAAAAACAAGTGGTCGCGGAAATCGCAGACAAATTCCGGGCCAGCAAGGCAACCGTCATCGTTGATTACCGCGGCTTGAACGTGGCGGAAATGACCGAGTTGCGCAAACAGCTGCGCGAGGCAGGCGTCGAGTTTAAAGTGTACAAAAACACCTTGACCCGCCGGGCGCTCGCGGAAGTCGGCTT
The DNA here is from genome assembly GCF_000422025.1 of Geobacillus sp. WSUCF1. Lineage (NCBI taxonomy): Bacteria > Bacillati > Bacillota > Bacilli > Caryophanales > Anoxybacillaceae > Geobacillus > Geobacillus sp. WSUCF1. The sequence continues at coordinate 6,052 of NZ_ATCO01000051.1, forward strand.
GGAAGGACTGGATGAAGTGTTCACCGGTCCAAATGCCATCGCCTTCAGCAATGAAGATGTCGTGGCGCCGGCAAAAATTTTAAGCGAGTTTGCGAAAACGCATGAAGCATTGGAAATCAAAGGCGGCGTCATCGAAGGGAACATCGCCAGCAAAGAAGAAATCGATGCGTTGGCGAAACTCCCGTCCCGCGAAGGGTTGCTTTCGATGTTGCTTAGCGTTCTTCAAGCCCCGATCCGCAACTTTGCGCTTGCGATTAAAGCGGTGGCTGACAAGCAAGAGGAACAAGGCGCGTAATGGCGCATCGATATGTGCTTAACAATCATTCAGAAAACAAAGGAGGAAGTTGTGATGACGAAAGAACAAATCATCGAAGCTGTGAAAAACATGACGGTATTGGAATTAAATGAATTAGTCAAAGCAATTGAAGAGGAATTCGGCGTAACAGCTGCGGCTCCGGTTGTTGTCGCGGGCGGCGCAGCAGCTGGCGCTGAAGCAGCGGCAGAAAAAACGGAATTCGACGTCATTCTTGCCGACGCCGGCGCGCAAAAAATCAAAGTCATCAAAGTCGTTCGCGAAATCACTGGCCTCGGCCTGAAAGAAGCGAAAGACTTGGTCGACAACACCCCGAAGCCGATCAAAGAAGGCATTGCGAAAGAAGAAGCAGAAGAAATCAAAGCAAAACTCGAAGAAGCTGGCGCGAAAGTCGAAATCAAGTAATGGCTGCGCCATTGAAAAAAGAGGCTTGCCCGAAGCAAGGGACGGCCTCTTTTTTGTTACACTATATAACGGAAGGCAGTGCAGCCTGTCGACAAGGAGGAGGGGATGATGATGAGCGAGCATTATTACTCAGTCAATCCGAAGTCGGAGCGAAACCCGCAAACGTGGACGTACGTGTTGCGGGGGCATGAATTCCGCTTTACGACCGACAGCGGAGTGTTTTCAAAGCGCGAAGTCGACTTTGGCACACGCCTGTTAATTGAAACGTTCGAGGAGCCGGGAGTGGCTGGGGATTTGTTGGATGTCGGCTGCGGATATGGGCCGATCGGGCTTGCCTTGGCCAAATCGTTTCCAAACCGGCGCGTTCACATGATTGATGTCAACGAGCGGGCGCTCGAACTGGCGCAGGAAAACAAGCAGGCAAACGGGATTGACAATGCGGTGATTTACAAAAGCGATCTTTTTTCGGAAGTCGGAGAACAGCGATTTGCAGCGGTCGTCACCAATCCGCCGATCCGGGCTGGCAAACGGGTCGTTTACGCGATTTTTGAACAAAGCCGCGATCATCTGCTTGATCATGGCGAGCTATGGGTCGTCATTCAAAAAAAGCAAGGCGCCCCATCGGCCTTGCAAAAGCTGAACGAATGCTTTCCCGCTGTAGAAGTCGTCGCGAAGAAAAAAGGATATTATATCATAAAGGCGAAAAAATGTTGACACCGTTTTTTTATTGTGGTAGCATTATAAAATGCTAAATATGCACATTTCCCGTGCAGAGGGGATGACGTATAATTTTGGACGCAATGGAAACAATGATAAAATCAATAAACAACGAACCATATGGTTTTCTATTGGAATAGAAACCATTTTCTTTTTTTCTCCATTCAACTCAACGCCTGGTTTCCTCGCGCCGGGAGCGTGTTAAATCCCCTAAATGAAACGGCGGTGCACGCAACGAAGCCGTTTCCGCCCGGATGGCGGGGGCCGGCTGCATGCATGCCTAGTGCTTTGCCCCGGAATGACGGAGCGGCCAGTCCGCCTTGAAGGCATTGATTGCTGAGCAGAGCGGATGATGGAGCTGTTCCGGTTCCGGTTTTCACTAATGTCTACATTTGAGGGGTGAATCACTCTTGACAGGCCGACTAGTTCAATACGGGCGACACCGCCAACGCAGAAGCTATGCACGCATCAGCGAAGTGCTGGAATTGCCGAACTTGATCGAAATTCAAACGTCCTCCTACCAATGGTTTCTCGATGAAGGGTTGCGGGAAATGTTTAGGGAAATTTCCCCGATTGAAGACTTTTCCGGCAATCTCTCGCTTGAATTTATCGACTATAGTTTAGGAGAACCGAAATATACGGTCGAAGAGGCGAAAGAACGCGACGTTACATATGCGGCGCCGCTTCGCGTCAAAGTTCGCCTGATCAATAAAGAAACGGGCGAAGTGAAGGAACAAGACGTGTTTATGGGCGATTTTCCGCTCATGACGGAAACCGGAACGTTTATTATCAATGGGGCGGAACGCGTCATCGTTTCCCAGCTCGTCCGCTCGCCAAGCGTCTATTACAGCGACAAAGTTGATAAAAACGGCAAACGCGGCTACTCGGCGACAGTGATTCCGAACCGCGGCGCATGGCTTGAATATGAAACCGATGCGAAAGACGTCGTTTACGTTCGCATCGACCGCACCCGTAAACTGCCGGTTACGGTGCTTCTCCGTGCGCTTGGGTTCAGCTCCGACCAAGAAATCATCGATCTGCTCGGTGACAACGAATACTTGCGCAATACGCTTGAAAAAGATAATACCGACAGCACGGAAAAAGCGTTGATTGAAATTTACGAGCGTCTTCGTCCGGGAGAGCCGCCGACGCTTGAGAATGCGAAAAATTTGCTGGCGTCGCGCTTTTTTTGATCCGAAGCGCTATGACTTGGCGAGCGTAGGCCGTTATAAAATCAATAAAAAACTTCATATTAAAAACCGCCTGTTCAATCAGCGGCTCGCGGAAACGATCATTGATCCCGAAACCAAGGAAGTCATCGCCGAAGCTGGAGCGATGATCGACCGCCGAACGCTGAATCGCCTGCTCCCGTATTTGGAAAAAGGGGTCGGCTTACAGACATACCGCCCGGCCGAAGGGGTGGTGGACGGGGACATTTCGGTGCAAACGATCAAAATTTATGCCCCGAATGACCCGGATGGCGAAAAAGTGATCAACGTCATCGGCAACGGCTTCATCGCCGAGGATGTCAAACATATTACACCGGCTGACATCATTGCGTCGATCAGCTATTTCTTCAACTTGCTCCACGGCGTCGGCGATACGGATGACATCGACCATTTAGGCAACCGCCGCCTCCGTTCGGTCGGCGAACTATTGCAAAACCAATTCCGCATCGGCCTGTCGCGCATGGAGCGCGTCGTGCGCGAGCGCATGTCGATCCAAGATACGAACACGATTACGCCGCAGCAGCTGATCAACATCCGCCCAGTGATCGCGGCGATCAAAGAGTTTTTCGGCAGCTCGCAGCTGTCACAGTTCATGGATCAAACGAACCCATTGGCCGAACTGACGCACAAGCGGCGTCTGTCCGCGCTTGGCCCTGGCGGATTGACACGTGAGCGCGCTGGGTTTGAGGTGCGCGACGTTCACTATTCGCACTACGGGCGGATGTGTCCGATTGAAACGCCGGAAGGTCCGAACATCGGACTCATCAACTCGCTGTCCACTTACGCGAAAGTGAACAAGTTCGGCTTTATTGAAACGCCATACCGGCGCGTCGATCCGGAAACAGGGCGGGTGACGGACCAAATCGATTATTTGACAGCCGATGAAGAGGACAATTACGTTGTAGCACAGGCGAACGTACCGCTTGCGGAGGACGGCACGTTCCTTGAAGAAAACGTTGTCGCCCGTTTCCGCGGCGAGAACATCGTCGTCAAGCGCGATCGCGTCGACTACATGGACGTTTCGCCGAAGCAAGTCGTCTCGGCAGCGACAGCGTGCATCCCATTTTTGGAAAACGACGACTCGAACCGCGCGCTGATGGGAGCGAACATGCAGCGGCAAGCCGTGCCGCTGTTGGAACCGGAAGCGCCGATCGTTGGCACGGGGATGGAGTATGTTTCGGCGAAAGACTCGGGCGCAGCGGTCATTTGCAAGCACCGCGGCATCGTCGAGCGCGTCGAAGCAAAGGAAATTTGGGTGCGTCGGCTGATTGAAGTGGACGGCAAAGAAGTCAAGGGTGATCTAGATAAATATCGGTTGCTGAAATTCGTTCGTTCGAACCAAGGCACGTGCTACAACCAGCGGCCGATCGTGAAAAAAGGCGATATCGTTGAGAAGGGCGAAATTTTGGCCGATGGCCCGTCGATGGATAAGGGCGAATTGGCGCTTGGCCGCAATGTGCTTGTCGCCTTTATGACATGGGACGGTTACAACTACGAAGACGCGATCATCATGAGCGAACGGCTCGTCAAAGAAGACGTGTATACATCCATTCATATTGAAGAGTATGAAGCCGAATCGCGCGATACGAAACTCGGTCCTGAAGAAATTACGCGCGACATTCCAAACGTCGGCGAGGATGCGCTGAAAAACTTGGATGAACGCGGCATCGTCCGCATCGGCGCAGAAGTGAAAGACGGCGACTTGCTCGTCGGCAAAGTGACGCCAAAAGGAATGACCGAGCTGACGGCGGAAGAGCGGCTTTTGCACGCGATCTTCGGCGAAAAAGCGCGCGAGGTGCGTGATACGTCGTTGCGCGTCCCGCACGGCGGCGGCGGCATCGTCCTTGACGTGAAAGTGTTCAACCGCGAAGACGGCGACGAGCTTCCGCCGGGTGTCAATCAACTGGTGCGCGTCTATATTGTGCAAAAGCGGAAAATTTCCGAGGGCGACAAAATGGCAGGTCGCCACGGAAACAAAGGGGTTATTTCCCGCATTTTGCCGGAGGAAGATATGCCCTTCTTGCCGGATGGCACGCCGATTGACATCATGTTAAACCCACTCGGCGTTCCGTCGCGGATGAACATCGGGCAAGTATTTGAGCTGCACCTTGGCATGGCGGCGAAAAAACTCGGCCTGCACATCGCCTCCCCGGTCTTTGACGGGGCGACGGAGGAAGACGTTTGGAACATCCTCGAAGAAGCCGGCATGGCGCGCGATGCCAAAACGGTGCTGTATGACGGGCGGACGGGCGAACCGTTTGACAACCGCGTGTCGGTCGGGATCATGTACATGATCAAGCTTGCCCACATGGTCGACGACAAACTCCACGCTCGCTCGACCGGCCCGTACTCGCTTGTCACTCAACAGCCGCTTGGCGGCAAGGCGCAGTTCGGCGGCCAGCGCTTTGGTGAGATGGAAGTATGGGCGCTTGAGGCGTATGGGGCGGCATACACGCTGCAAGAAATTTTGACCGTCAAGTCCGACGATGTCGTCGGCCGTGTCAAAACGTACGAGGCGATCGTCAAAGGGGAAAACATTCCGGAGCCGGGTGTGCCGGAGTCGTTTAAAGTGTTGATCAAAGAGCTGCAAAGCTTGGGCATGGACGTCACGATTTTGACGAGCGATGAACAAGAAATCAACATGGAAAACTTTGATGATGATGATGATGACCATGCACCGGATGCCATCATGGTGGACGTCAAACCGGCCGAACGGGAAGAAGCCGGCGAAGAGAAAGATGCGGTGACGAAAGAATAAACCGGCCAACGGCCAGGCGGGGAGCTGTTCCCCGCCATTGGCCGCTTGAGGGAACGGAAAACCGACGGATCAAAAAGGGAGGTATACCCCTTGCTGGATGTCAATAAATTTGAGTACATGAAAATTGGGCTCGCTTCCCCGGAGAAAATTCGTTCTTGGTCGTATGGCGAAGTCAAAAAGCCAGAGACAATCAACTATCGGACGTTAAAGCCGGAAAAAGACGGCTTGTTTTGCGAGCGCATTTTCGGTCCGACGAAAGACTGGGAATGCCATTGCGGCAAATATAAACGCGTTCGCTACAAAGGCGTCGTCTGCGACCGTTGCGGCGTCGAAGTGACGCGCTCGAAAGTCCGCCGCGAACGGATGGGCCATATCGAGCTGGCTGCCCCGGTTTCGCATATCTGGTATTTCAAAGGCATCCCGAGCCGGATGGGGTTGGTTCTTGACATGTCGCCGCGGGCGCTCGAAGAGGTCATTTATTTTGCATCCTATGTCGTCACCGACCCGGGTGATACGCCGCTTGAGAAAAAGCAGCTGTTGTCGGAAAAGGAATACCGCGCCTATCGCGAGAAGTACGGTCAATCGTTCCAAGCGTCGATGGGGGCGGAGGCGATCAAAAAGCTGCTCCAAGACATTGATTTGGATAAAGAGGTAGCCGCGCTGAAAGAAGAGCTGAAAACGGCGCAAGGGCAACGGCGCGCCCGCATCATTAAGCGGCTTGAAGTGCTTGAAGCGTTCCGCAGTTCAGGGAACGACCCGGCATGGATGGTGCTTGATGTACTGCCGGTCATTCCGCCGGAGTTGCGCCCGATGGTTCAGCTTGACGGCGGGCGGTTTGCAACATCGGATTTGAACGATTTGTACCGCCGCGTCATCAACCGTAACAACCGGCTGAAACGGCTGCTTGATCTCGGTGCGCCGAACATTATCGTCCAAAATGAGAAGCGGATGCTGCAAGAGGCGGTTGATGCTTTGATCGATAACGGCCGCCGCGGCCGTCCGGTGACCGGTCCGGGGAACCGTCCGTTAAAATCGCTTTCCCACATGCTGAAAGGGAAGCAAGGGCGCTTCCGGCAAAACTTGCTCGGCAAACGCGTTGATTATTCCGGCCGCTCCGTCATCGTCGTCGGCCCAAACTTAAAAATGTATCAATGCGGGCTGCCGAAAGAAATGGCGCTAGAGTTGTTCAAGCCGTTCGTCATGAAGGAGCTTGTGGAGCGGGGGTTGGCGCATAACATTAAAAGCGCGAAACGGAAAATCGAGCGCGTCCATCCGGAAGTGTGGGATGTGCTTGAAGATGTCATCAAAGAACATCCGGTGCTGTTAAACCGCGCTCCGACGCTGCACCGTCTCGGCATTCAGGCGTTTGAACCAACGCTTGTGGAAGGGCGGGCGATCCGTCTTCATCCGCTTGTTTGCACGGCGTACAACGCTGACTTTGACGGCGACCAAATGGCGGTGCACGTGCCGCTGTCGGCTGAGGCGCAAGCCGAAGCGCGCTTGTTGATGTTGGCGGCGCAAAACATTTTGAACCCGAAAGACGGGAAGCCGGTCGTGACACCATCACAAGACATGGTGTTGGGCAACTACTACTTGACGATGGAGCGCGAGGGAGCCATCGGCGAAGGCATGGTGTTCAAAGACACGGACGAGGCGCTGCTTGCTTACCATAACGGCTACGTCCATCTCCATTCGCGCATCGCCATTCATGCCGGTTCGCTGAAAAACGAAACGTTTACCGAAGAGCAAAACAACAAGCTGCTCTTAACGACCGTCGGAAAGCTCATTTTCAACGAAATTTTGCCGAATTCGTTCCCGTACATCAACGAGCCGACGACGGAAAACATTGAAGGGCGGACGCCGGACAAGTACTTCCTTGACAAAGGGGTCAACGTGCGCGAAGAAATTCGCAAGCGCGAACTCGTGCCGCCGTTTAAGAAAAAAGTGCTCGGGCAAATTATCGCTGAAGTGTTCAAACGGTTCAAAATCACCGAAACATCGAAGATGCTCGACCGCATGAAAGACCTTGGCTTCCAATATTCGACGAAGGCCGGCATCACGATCGGCGTGGCCGATATCGTCGTCCTGCCGGAAAAACAAGAAATTTTGGATGAAGCGCAAGCGAAAGTCGATACGGTTTTGAAGCAGTTCCGCCGCGGCTTAATTACGGACGAAGAGCGGTACGAGCGCGTCATCTCCATCTGGAGCGCGGCGAAAGACAAAATTCAAGACCGGTTGATGAAGTCGCTTGATAAACGCAACCCGATCTTTATGATGAGCGATTCCGGAGCGCGCGGGAACGCGTCGAACTTTACGCAGCTTGCGGGGATGCGCGGTTTGATGGCCAACCCGGCCGGCCGGATCATTGAGCTGCCGATCAAGTCGTCGTTCCGCGAAGGCTTGACGGTATTGGAATACTTTATCTCGACGCACGGCGCGCGAAAAGGATTGGCGGATACGGCGCTCAAAACGGCCGACTCAGGCTATCTCACGCGCCGCCTTGTCGACGTGGCCCAAGACGTCATCGTCCGCGAAGAAGATTGCGGCACCGACCGCGGCATTTTGGCGCGGGCGCTGACGGATGGCACGGAAGTTGTCGTCAAGCTTGAAGAGCGGCTTGTCGGCCGCTATGCGCACAAAACGGTGCGCCATCCGGAAACGGGCGAAGTGATCGTCCGCAAAGACGAGATGATCACCGAAGATATCGCCAATGAGATCATGAAAGCCGGCATTACGGAAGTATGGATTCGCTCCGTATTCGCCTGCAACACGCGCCATGGCGTCTGCAAAAAATGTTACGGCCGCAACATGGCGACCGGCATGGACGTCGAAGTTGGCGAAGCCGTCGGCATTATCGCCGCTCAGTCGATCGGCGAGCCGGGCACGCAGCTGACAATGCGGACGTTCCATACAGGCGGCGTCGCCGGCGACGATATCACTCAAGGTTTGCCACGGGTGCAAGAGCTGTTTGAAGCGCGCAACCCGAAAGGGCAAGCGGTCATTTCGGAAATTGACGGCACGGTCATCTCGATTAACAAAACGCGTGACAACCAATATGAAGTTGTCGTGCAAGGTGAGGTTGAAACGCGGACATATGTAGCGCCGTACAATGCGCGGCTGAAAGTCGAAGAAGGTCAGCGCGTCGAACGCGGCCAAGAGCTGACAGAAGGCTCGGTCGACCCGAAACAGTTGTTGCGCGTGCGCGATATTACATCCGTGCAAGAGTACTTGCTCCGCGAAGTGCAAAAAGTGTACCGGATGCAAGGGGTAGAAATCAGCGACAAGCATATCGAGGTCATGGTGCGGCAAATGTTGCGCAAAGTGCGCGTCATCGATGCCGGCGACACCGATGTGCTGCCGGGTACGCTTTTGGATGTTCACCAGTTTACCGATGTCAACGCCAAAGCTCTTCGCGAAGGGAAACGGCCGGCGACGGCCCGCCAGGTGTTGCTTGGCATCACGAAAGCGTCGCTTGAGACGGATTCATTCTTGTCTGCTGCTTCGTTCCAAGAAACGACGCGCGTCTTGACCGATGCAGCGATCAAAGGAAAACGTGATGAACTGCTTGGCTTAAAAGAAAACGTCATTATCGGCAAACTCGTCCCGGCTGGAACCGGTATGGCCCGCTACCGGAAAGTGAAGCCGGCCGTCAAAAAGGAAACGGCTGGCGACACGGTGTCGTCCAAATAACGCGAGCCAAGCGGCCGGCTAAGGCGCTCCTTGGCCGGCCATCATCTAATGAAAAATCCAGTTGACAATCGACAAAGAAAATGGTAGTCTAATAAAGGTGTTCCAACAACCTGGTACTTTGGAGGATATGTTACATGTCTTATGAAAAAGTATTACAGGCTGGAAAAATTGTCATTGGAACCAAACAAACGATAAGGGCTTTAAAGGAAGGGAAAGCAGCGGAAGTGATCGTGGCGGAGGATGCCGACTTGCCGATCATCGAAAAAGTGACCGCCGCCGCCAATGAGGCAAACGTGCCGGTCACAAAAGTCGATTCGATGAAAAAGCTTGGCAAGGCGTGCAAAATCCAAGTCGGTGCGGCTGCAGTGGCGATCCTTCGGTAACGTTTTGCCTTTCTCCCCTAAAACCTTTATTTGCATAAACGATGAACCACCTGGATATGTGGGCTTAAACGATACATGCGAAAGGAGGATCTTTTCATGCCTACAATCAACCAATTGGTCCGCAAAGGACGCGAGAAAAAAGTCGTGAAATCGAAATCCCCTGCGTTGAACAAAGGGTATAACAGCTTCAAAAAAGAGCAAACGAATGTGTCGTCTCCGCAAAAACGCGGCGTTTGCACGCGTGTCGGCACGATGACGCCGAAAAAACCGAACTCGGCGTTGCGGAAATACGCCCGTGTCCGCTTGACAAATGGGATTGAAGTTACGGCGTACATTCCGGGGATCGGCCATAACTTGCAAGAACACAGCGTTGTGCTCATCCGCGGCGGACGTGTCAAAGACTTGCCGGGGGTACGCTACCATATTATCCGTGGGGCGCTGGATGCTGCAGGCGTAGCGAACCGGATGCAAGGTCGTTCGAAATACGGCGCGAAAAAACCAAAAGCAGCGAAAAAATAATGAAATGAAGAGAATGTTTTCCTGAAGGGAGGAAACACTATGCCACGTAGAGGCCCTGTTGCTAAACGTGACGTACTGCCGGATCCAATTTACAATTCGAAGCTTGTTACCCGTTTGATCAATAAAATTATGATCGACGGCAAAAAATCAAAAGCGCAAAAAATTCTTTACACCGCGTTTGATATTATCCGTGAGCGCACGGGTAAAGATCCAATGGAAGTGTTTGAGCAAGCGTTGAAAAACGTGATGCCGGTGTTGGAAGTGCGCGCTCGCCGCGTTGGTGGGGCGAACTACCAAGTTCCGGTCGAGGTTCGTCCGGACCGCCGCGTTTCTCTCGGTTTGCGCTGGCTCGTGCAATATGCACGTCTTCGCAACGAAAAAACGATGGAAGAGCGCTTGGCAAATGAAATTATGGACGCTGCCAACAACACGGGTGCAGCGGTGAAAAAACGCGAAGATACACATAAAATGGCTGAAGCGAACCGCGCGTTTGCCCATTACCGCTGGTAAGGAGCGCCGCCTAAAGGAAATAGGTGAGGAGGCACTGCGGTTGCCTATTCACCTATCTTCCTATATATTGCGGCCTTTCCGGTCGCGCGTGGGACAACTTCAAAGACAAGGGGATTGCGCCATCGATGGCGGCGCCATCTACTTATATTTCATATTTGAAGGAAGGAGAAAATAACCACTATGGCAAGAGAGTTCTCCTTGGAAAAGACTCGCAACATAGGGATTATGGCGCACATTGACGCCGGGAAAACGACGACGACGGAACGGATCTTGTTCTATACCGGCCGCGTTCATAAAATCGGGGAAGTGCATGAAGGTGCGGCCACGATGGACTGGATGGAACAAGAACAAGAGCGCGGAATTACGATCACGTCGGCGGCGACAACGGCGCAATGGAAAGGCCATCGCATCAATATCATCGACACGCCGGGGCACGTCGACTTTACGGTCGAGGTTGAGCGTTCGTTGCGCGTATTGGACGGGGCCATCACGGTCTTAGACGCGCAATCGGGTGTTGAACCGCAAACGGAAACCGTTTGGCGCCAAGCGACGACATATGGCGTCCCACGGATCGTGTTCGTCAACAAAATGGATAAAATCGGCGCCGATTTCTTGTATTCGGTGAAAACGCTCCATGACCGCCTGCAAGCGAACGCCCATCCGGTGCAACTGCCGATCGGTGCTGAAGATCAATTCTCCGGCATTATCGACTTGGTTGAAATGTGCGCGTACCATTACCATGATGAGCTTGGCAAAAACATTGAGCGCATTGACATTCCGGAAGAATACCGCGATATGGCAGAAGAGTACCATAACAAGCTGATTGAGGCGGTCGCTGAGCTGGACGAAGAATTAATGATGAAATATTTGGAAGGAGAAGAAATCACGGCGGAAGAGCTGAAGGCCGCGATCCGCAAAGCGACGATCAGCGTTGAATTCTTCCCGGTCTTCTGCGGCTCGGCATTCAAAAACAAAGGTGTTCAGCTGCTTCTTGACGGCGTTGTCGACTACTTGCCGTCTCCGGTTGACATCCCGGCGATTCGCGGCGTCGTTCCGGATACCGAAGAAGAAGTGACACGTGAAGCAAGCGATGACGCTCCGTTTGCCGCTTTGGCATTTAAAATCATGACTGACCCGTATGTCGGGAAATTGACGTTTATTCGCGTCTACTCTGGAACGCTTGATTCCGGTTCATATGTGATGAACACGACGAAAGGGAAGCGCGAACGGATCGGCCGCTTGCTGCAAATGCACGCGAACCACCGTCAAGAAATTTCGAAAGTCTATGCCGGTGATATTGCCGCAGCGGTAGGTTTAAAAGATACGGCGACCGGTGATACTCTATGTGATGACAAGCATCCTGTCATTTTAGAGTCGATGCAATTCCCAGAACCGGTCATTTCGGTGGCAATCGAGCCGAAGTCGAAAGCCGATCAAGACAAAATGAGCCAAGCGCTGCAAAAATTGCAAGAAGAAGACCCGACTTTCCGCGCTCACACCGACCCGGAAACGGGCCAAACGATCATCTCCGGAATGGGCGAGTTGCATCTTGACATCATCGTCGACCGGATGCGCCGCGAGTTCAAAGTCGAAGCGAACGTCGGGGCGCCGCAAGTTGCCTACCGCGAAACGTTCCGCAAATCGGCGCAAGTCGAAGGCAAATTCATCCGTCAATCCGGCGGCCGCGGTCAATACGGCCACGTTTGGATCGAATTCTCGCCGAACGAGCGCGGCAAAGGCTTCGAATTCGAGAACGCCATCGTCGGTGGGGTTGTTCCGAAAGAGTATGTGCCGGCCGTCCAAGCTGGATTGGAAGAAGCGATGCAAAACGGCGTCTTAGCCGGCTATCCGGTTGTCGACATTAAAGCGAAGCTGTTCGACGGATCGTACCACGATGTCGACTCGAGCGAAATGGCATTCAAAATCGCTGCTTCCTTGGCATTGAAAAACGCCGCGACGAAGTGCGATCCGGTTCTTTTGGAACCGATCATGAAAGTCGAAGTCGTCATCCCTGAAGAGTACCTCGGTGACATCATGGGCGACATCACGTCCCGTCGCGGCCGCATCGAGGGGATGGAAGCGCGCGGCAACGCCCAAGTCGTCCGGGCGATGGTGCCGATGGCTGAAATGTTTGGTTATGCGACATCGCTCCGTTCGAACACGCAAGGACGCGGAACGTTCTCGATGGTGTTTGACCACTATGAAGAAGTTCCGAAAAACATCGCCGATGAAATTATCAAAAAAAAATAAAGGCGAATAATTGATTTCTCTTGCTAGTTTCGCTATAAATACTTATGTAAGTAAGACTTGGGAACATTTTGTTCCCAAGCATCCTATACTTACCCAACCATATAAATTCATATCTTACTTTTAAGGAGGATATCTCTCATGGCTAAAGCGAAATTTGAGCGCACGAAACCGCACGTCAACATTGGCACGATCGGCCACGTTGACCACGGGAAAACGACGTTGACAGCTGCGATCACGACGGTTTTGGCGAAACAAGGCAAAGCCGAAGCAAAAGCGTACGACCAAATCGACGCTGCTCCGGAAGAGCGTGAACGCGGGATTACGATTTCGACGGCGCACGTCGAGTATGAAACAGATGCTCGCCACTATGCGCACGTTGACTGCCCAGGCCACGCTGACTACGTTAAAAACATGATCACGGGCGCGGCGCAAATGGACGGCGCGATCCTTGTTGTATCGGCGGCTGACGGTCCGATGCCGCAAACGCGCGAACACATTCTTCTCTCCCGCCAAGTCGGTGTTCCGTACATCGTTGTATTCTTGAACAAATGCGACATGGTGGACGACGAAGAATTGCTTGAACTTGTTGAAATGGAAGTTCGCGATCTTCTCTCTGAATACGACTTCCCAGGCGATGAAGTGCCGGTCATCAAAGGTTCGGCATTAAAAGCGCTTGAAGGCGACCCGCAATGGGAAGAAAAAATCATTGAACTGATGAATGCGGTTGACGAATACATCCCGACGCCGCAACGTGAAGTGGACAAACCGTTCATGATGCCAATCGAGGACGTCTTCTCGATCACGGGCCGCGGTACGGTTGCAACAGGCCGTGTTGAACGCGGTACGTTGAAAGTTGGCGACCCGGTTGAAATCATCGGTTTGTCGGATGAGCCGAAAACGACGACCGTTACGGGTGTAGAAATGTTCCGCAAACTTCTCGATCAAGCGGAAGCCGGCGACAACATCGGTGCGCTTCTCCGCGGCGTATCTCGTGATGAAGTCGAGCGCGGCCAAGTATTGGCGAAACCTGGTTCGATCACGCCGCACACGAAATTCAAAGCGCAAGTATACGTCCTGACGAAAGAAGAAGGCGGACGCCATACTCCGTTCTTCTCGAACTACCGTCCGCAATTCTACTTCCGTACGACGGACGTAACGGGCATTATCACGCTTCCGGAAGGCGTCGAAATGGTTATGCCTGGCGACAACGTTGAAATGACGGTGGAACTGATCGCCCCGATCGCGATCGAAGAAGGTACGAAATTCTCGATCCGCGAAGGCGGCCGTACGGTCGGCGCTGGCTCTGTATCGGAAATCATCGAGTAATCACGGCAAAAAAGGGTGTCCAGCAATGGACATCCTTTTTTTGATGCCATCTTGACCGTCAGATTGGCGGCTGTGTTGAAAACGGGATGGCGGCTATGTATAATAGAAGAAGTGTGGGAAAAGCAAAGAAATCACTTGCAATCTTGCTTACATACCAGTATAATATCAAATGTTGGTCTTTGACTGCGATGAAGCGGAAGGTTGCTGACACACCCGGCCGCTTTGCCACGGCGGTGTGCAGGAAATTTCCGTGGAGAAGTCTATTTTCAAAATAGGCGAAGAAGGAGGGAAACCAAATGGCAAAAGAAAAAATTCGCATTCGTTTAAAAGCTTACGATCATCGAATTTTAGACCAATCGGCGGAGAAAATTGTGGAAACCGCAAAACGTTCCGGGGCAAAAGTGTCGGGGCCGATCCCGTTGCCGACGGAAAGAACGGTGTATACGATCTTGCGTGCCGTTCATAAGTACAAAGACTCCCGTGAACAATTCGAAATGCGGACGCATAAACGTTTGATCGACATCATCAACCCGACTCCGCAAACGGTTGATTCGTTAATGCGTCTCGATTTGCCGTCGGGCGTTGATATTGAAATTAAACTTTGATCGACTGGGAGGTGTGACACATGACGAAAGGAATCTTAGGAAGAAAGATCGGTATGACGCAAATATTTGCGGAAAATGGCGATTTGATTCCGGTAACCGTCATCCATGCGACGCCGAACGTCGTCCTGCAAAAGAAAACGATCGAAAACGACGGTTACGAAGCGATCCAATTAGGTTTTGAAGATATTAGCGAAAAACGCGCCAATAAACCGCAAATTGGCCATGCTGCCAAAGCGAACACGGCACCTAAGCGCTTCATTCGTGAAATCCGCGGCGCCAACATCGATGAATATGAAGTTGGCCAAGAAGTGAAAGTTGACATTTTCAGCGAAGGCGAAATTGTCGATGTCACGGGCATTTCGAAAGGGAAAGGTTTCCAAGGGGCGATCAAACGCCACGGTCAATCACGCGGACCAATGGCTCACGGTTCCCGTTATCATCGCCGTCCGGGTTCGATGGGGTCCATCGCGCCAAACCGCGTTTTCAAAACGAAAAACTTGCCGGGCCGCATGGGCGGTGAGCGCGTGACGATCCAAAACTTGAAAATCGTGAAAGTGGATCCGGAGCGCAACTTGCTGCTCATTAAAGGCAATGTGCCGGGTCCGAGAAAAGGCTTAGTCATCGTCAAAAGCGCCGTGAAAGCGGCGAAGAAGGCGAAATAACATCCGGCCAAGAAAGGAGGAACTACGTAATGCCAAAAGTAGCATTATACAACCAAAACGGTCAGACGGTCGGCGAAATCGAGTTGAACGACGCCGTTTTTGGGATTGAACCGAATAAGCATGTGTTGTTCGAAGCAGTGATTATGCAACGCGCCTCGATGCGTCAAGGAACGCATAAAACGAAAAACCGCGCTGAAGTGAGCGGCGGCGGCCGCAAGCCATGGCGCCAAAAAGGGACAGGACGCGCCCGTCAAGGTTCGATTCGCGCTCCGCAATGGCGCGGCGGCGGTACGGTCTTTGGTCCAGTTCCGCGCAGCTACAGCTACAAACTTCCGAAAAAAGTTCGCCGTTTAGCGATCAAATCGGCATTGTCTTCGAAAGTGCTCGAAAACGACATCGTTGTATTGGATCAATTGTCGCTTGAAGCACCGAAGACGAAGGAAATGGTCAAAATTTTAAACAATCTCTCAGTGGATCGGAAAGCACTCATTGTGACCGACGAGCTGAATGAGAATGTATATCTGTCGGCGCGCAACATTCCTGGCGTCAAAGTGGTGGCAGCCAACGGCATCAATGTGCTCGATGTGCTCAACCATGACAAACTCGTCATTACGAAGGCGGCCGTGGAGAAAGTAGAGGAGGTGCTTGCATAATGAAAGACCCTCGCGACATTATTAAGCGCCCCATCATCACGGAAAATACAATGAATTTGATCGGGCAAAAAAAATATACGTTTGAGGTCGACGTCAAAGCGAACAAGACGGAAGTGAAAGACGCCGTCGAGAAAATTTTTGGCGTTAAAGTAGCCAAAGTGAACATCATGAACTATAAAGGGAAATTTAAACGCGTCGGCCGCTACAGCGGCTATACGAACCGCCGCCGCAAAGCGATCGTCACGCTGACGCCGGACAGCAAAGAGATCGAACTGTTTGAAGTGTAACATAAACGATGAAGGAGGGACATTCCGATGGCGATCAAAAAGTACAAACCGACATCGAACGGCCGTCGCGGCATGACGGTGCTTGATTTCTCGGAAATTACGACGGATCAGCCGGAAAAATCGCTGCTTGCTCCGTTAAAGAAAAAGGCGGGCCGCAACAATCAAGGGAAAATTACGGTGCGCCATCAAGGCGGCGGCCATAAACGCCAATATCGGATTATCGACTTTAAACGCGACAAAGACGGAATTCCAGGACGCGTTGCTACGATTGAATACGATCCGAACCGTTCTGCCAATATCGCGCTCATCAACTATGCAGACGGTGAAAAACGCTACATTATCGCGCCGAAAAACTTGAAAGTCGGCATGGAAATCATGTCCGGTCCGGATGCGGACATTAAAATCGGCAATGCGCTTCCGCTTGAGAACATCCCAGTCGGTACGCTCGTCCACAACATTGAGCTGAAACCGGGCCGCGGCGGGCAATTGGTGCGTGCAGCTGGTACGTCGGCGCAAGTGCTCGGGAAAGAAGGAAAATACGTCATCGTTCGTTTGGCTTCCGGCGAAGTGCGCATGATTTTAGGCAAATGCCGTGCAACGGTTGGTGAAGTCGGCAACGAGCAACACGAACTTGTCAACATCGGGAAAGCAGGACGCGCCCGCTGGTTGGGAATTCGCCCGACAGTTCGCGGTTCGGTTATGAACCCGGTTGACCATCCGCACGGCGGTGGTGAAGGGAAAGCGCCAATCGGACGCAAATCGCCGATGACACCATGGGGCAAACCGACGCTTGGATACAAAACACGCAAAAAGAAAAACAAATCGGATAAATTCATCATCCGTCGCCGCAAGAAATAATGAACGAGCGCAATTCAGAAGGGAGGTTCACTTATGGGTCGCAGCTTGAAAAAAGGTCCGTTTTGCGATGAGCATTTGATGAAAAAAATCGAAAAACTGAATGCAACAGGGCAAAAACAAGTGATCAAAACGTGGTCTCGCCGTTCGACGATCTTCCCGCAGTTTGTCGGGCATACGATCGCGGTGTACGATGGCCGCAAACATGTTCCGGTCTACATCACGGAAGACATGGTCGGGCACAAACTCGGCGAATTTGCGCCGACGCGCACGTTCCGCGGCCATGCTGGCGATGACAAGAAAACGAAACGGTAATGAGAGGAGGTTCTAGATATGCAAGCTAAAGCTGTTGCAAGAACCGTTCGCATCGCTCCTCGTAAAGCGCGCTTAGTCATTGACTTGATTCGCGGGAAAGAAGTGGGCGAAGCGTTCGCTATTTTGCGCCATACACCAAAAGCAGCTTCCCCGATCATTGAGAAAGTGTTGAAATCAGCAGTTGCCAACGCTGAACACAACTATGACATGGACGTCAACAACTTGGTCATTACTCAAGCGTATGTCGACGAAGGCCCGACGCTGAAACGGTTCCGTCCGCGCGCCATGGGACGGGCAAGCGCCATTAACAAACGCACAAGCCATATTACGATCGTCGTTTCAGAAAAGAAGGAGGGATAATCCGTGGGTCAAAAGGTCAACCCGATCGGTCTGCGCATCGGCATCATTCGTGACTGGGAATCGAGATGGTATGCGGAAAAAGACTATGCAGATCTGTTGCACGAAGACTTGAAAATCCGTGAATACATTAGCAAACGCCTGCAAGACGCGGCCGTCTCCCGCGTGGAGATTGAACGGGCAGCCAACCGGGTCAACGTAACGATCCATACCGCCAAACCGGGCATGGTCATCGGGAAAGGCGGTTCGGAAGTGGAAGCGCTCCGTAAAGCGCTCGCGCAATTGACCGGTAAACGCGTCCATATCAACATTGTAGAAATCAAAAAACCAGACTTGGATGCACGTCTTGTTGCTGAAAATATCGCTCGTCAGCTTGAAAACCGCGTATCGTTCCGCCGGGCGCAAAAACAAGCGATCCAACGTGCGATGCGCGCTGGGGCGAAAGGGATCAAAACGATGGTATCCGGCCGTTTGGGCGGGGCTGACATCGCTCGTTCGGAGCATTACAGCGAAGGGACGGTTCCACTCCATACGCTGCGCGCTGACATTGACTATGGAACGGCAGAAGCCGATACGACGTACGGAAAAATCGGCGTGAAAGTATGGATTTATCGTGGAGAAGTCCTTCCGACCAAGAAAAAAGCTGAGGAAGGAGGAAAATAATCATGTTAATGCCAAAACGCGTCAAATATCGCCGTGAACATCGCGGACGGATGAAAGGCCGGGCGAAAGGCGGCACGGAAGTTCATTTCGGTGAATTTGGGTTGCAAGCATTAGAATCAGCTTGGATTACGAACCGGCAAATCGAAGCAGCCCGTCGGGCGATGACCCGTTACATGAGACGGGGCGGGAAAGTATGGATCCGCATTTTCCCTTCCAAACCGTATACGGCAAAACCGCTTGAAGTGCGGATGGGTTCTGGTAAAGGGGCGCCGGAAGGCTGGGTCGCCGTTGTCAAACCAGGCAAAGTGATGTTTGAAGTGGGCGGTGTTTCTGAGGAAGTGGCACGTGAAGCATTGCGTCTCGCTTCTCACAAACTTCCGATCAAATGCAAATTTGTAAAACGTGAAGAAACTGGTGGTGAAGCGTAATGAAAGCGAAAGAAATCCGTGAGTTGACCACTGCCGAGATCGAACAAAAAATTAAAGCGTTGAAGGAAGAATTGTTCAACCTTCGCTTCCAACTGGCCACAGGTCAATTGGAAAACACGGCGCGCATCCGCCAAGTGCGCAAAGACATCGCCCGCATGAAAACGATTATTCGCGAACGCGAGCTCGCTGCCAATAAATAATGTGTTTGAGAGGAGGTTTGTGGAATGAGCCAACGCAATCAACGCAAAGTGTACGTCGGGCGGGTTGTATCGGACAAAATGGACAAAACGATCACCGTGTTGGTCGAAACGTACAAAAAACATCCGCTGTACGGCAAACGCGTGAAATATTCGAAAAAATATAAGGCGCATGATGAACATAACATCGCGAAAGTCGGCGATATCGTGAAAATTATGGAAACTCGCCCGCTGTCGGCCACAAAACGCTTCCGCTTAGTGGAAGTCATCGAAAAAGCGGTTGTTCTGTAATCGTTCTTCACTTAGTTCGGAGAGATAATTCCGAAAGGAGGTTTCGTCGATGATTCAACAAGAATCTCGCTTGAAAGTAGCTGATAACTCTGGTGCACGCGAAGTGCTTGTCATTAAAGTGCTCGGAGGCTCGGGTCGCCGCTATGCGAACATCGGCGACGTCGTTGTGGCGACGGTCAAAGATGCGACACCAGGTGGCGTTGTTAAAAAAGGTCAAGTCGTGAAAGCAGTTGTTGTTCGTACGAAACGCGGGGTGCGCCGTCCGGACGGTTCGTACATCCGCTTTGACGAAAACGCCTGCGTCATCATCCGCGATGACAAAAGCCCGCGCGGCACGCGGATTTTCGGACCGGTTGCCCGTGAATTGCGCGATAAAGACTTCATGAAAATCATTTCTTTAGCTCCGGAAGTTATTTAATGGAAC
Source organism: Geobacillus sp. WSUCF1 (assembly GCF_000422025.1). NCBI lineage: Bacteria > Bacillati > Bacillota > Bacilli > Caryophanales > Anoxybacillaceae > Geobacillus > Geobacillus sp. WSUCF1. The sequence continues at coordinate 25,889 of NZ_ATCO01000051.1, forward strand.
GGAACAGCGTTTCAAGGAGGTGCGAATGCGATGCATGTAAAAAAAGGCGATAAAGTGCAAGTAATCTCCGGCAAAGACAAAGGCAAGCAAGGCGTCATTCTAGCGGCGTTTCCGAAGAAAAACCGCGTCATCGTCGAGGGCGTCAATATTGTGAAAAAGCATGCGAAACCGTCGCAAGCGAACCCGCAAGGCGGCATCATTGAGAAGGAAGCGCCGATCCACGTTTCGAAAGTCATGCCGCTCGACCCGAAAACGGGTGAACCGACGCGCATCGGCTACAAAATGGTCGATGGCAAAAAAGTGCGCTATGCGAAAAAATCCGGCGAGATTTTGGATAAATAACCGTGACGCAGGAAGGGAGGTACTTTTATGAACCGCCTGAAAGAGAAGTATGTAAACGAAGTCGTACCTGCTCTCATGAGCAAGTTCAACTATAAATCGATCATGCAAGTGCCAAAAATCGAAAAAATCGTCATCAACATGGGTGTCGGCGATGCGGTGCAAAACCCGAAAGCATTAGACAGCGCCGTTGAAGAGCTGACGCTGATCGCCGGTCAGCGTCCGGTGGTAACGCGTGCGAAAAAATCGATCGCCGGCTTCCGTCTTCGTCAAGGGATGCCAATCGGTGCGAAAGTGACGCTGCGCGGCGAACGGATGTATGAGTTTCTCGATAAGTTGATTTCGGTCTCGCTTCCGCGCGTGCGCGACTTCCGCGGCGTATCGAAAAAGTCGTTTGACGGCCGCGGCAACTATACGCTCGGCATTAAAGAACAGCTCATTTTCCCTGAGATTGACTACGATAAAGTGAACAAAGTGCGCGGCATGGACATCGTGATCGTCACAACGGCCAACACGGATGAAGAAGCTCGTGAACTGCTGGCGTTGCTCGGCATGCCATTCCAAAAATAATGATCCCATAACGCAAGGGAGGCGAAATCGTGGCTAAAAAATCGATGATCGCGAAACAAAAACGGACGCCGAAGTTTAAAGTGAGAGCGTACACCCGTTGCGAGCGCTGCGGCCGCCCGCACTCGGTCTATCGCAAATTCAAATTGTGCCGTATTTGTTTCCGTGAGCTCGCATACAAAGGTCAACTTCCAGGCATCAAAAAAGCCAGCTGGTAATCAACCCATTGATTGGGAAGGAGGTAAAACATAATGGTGATGACAGATCCAATTGCTGATATGCTGACTCGCATCCGCAATGCGAATATGGTGCGTCACGAAAAGCTCGAAGTCCCGGCTTCGAAAATCAAGCGGGAAATCGCGGAAATTTTAAAGCGCGAAGGGTTTATTCGTGATTATGAATATATCGAAGACAACAAACAAGGCATTCTCCGCATCTTCTTGAAATACGGTCCGAACAACGAACGTGTCATTACCGGGCTGAAACGCATCAGCAAACCCGGCTTGCGCGTTTACGTCAAAGCCCATGAAGTGCCGCGCGTCTTAAACGGCTTAGGGATCGCGATTCTTTCGACATCGCAGGGCATCTTAACAGACAAAGAAGCACGGCAAAAAGGCACGGGCGGCGAAGTAATCGCCTACGTTTGGTAATCTATCTGCTCAAGAATGGAGGTGTTTTTGACATGTCACGTGTCGGCAAAAAACCAATTGAAATTCCTGCCGGTGTCACCGTTACGGTCAACGGCAACACGGTTACGGTCAAAGGGCCGAAAGGGGAGCTGACCCGCACGTTCCATCCAGATATGACGATCACGGTTGAGGGCAATGTCATCACGGTTACGCGTCCAAGCGATGAAAAACATCATCGCGCGCTCCATGGCACGACGCGCAGCTTGCTCGCCAACATGGTCGAAGGCGTTTCGAAAGGTTATGAAAAAGCGCTCGAACTCGTTGGTGTCGGGTACCGGGCGTCGAAACAAGGGAAAAAGCTTGTATTGAGCGTCGGTTATTCTCATCCGGTAGAAATTGAGCCGGAAGAAGGCCTTGAAATTGAAGTGCCATCCCAAACGAAAATCATCGTCAAAGGGGCAGACAAACAGCGCGTCGGCGAACTGGCCGCCAACATTCGCGCGGTTCGTCCGCCAGAGCCGTATAAAGGCAAAGGCATCCGCTACGAAGGTGAACTTGTGCGCCTGAAAGAAGGCAAAACTGGTAAATAACGCGGCATAGCGAAGCGAAAGGAGTGACATTCGATGATCACGAAAGTGGACCGAAACGCGGTTCGGAAGAAAAGACACGCGCGCATCCGCAAAAAAATCTTCGGCACGGCTGAACGTCCGCGGTTGAGCGTGTTCCGTTCCAATAAACATATTTACGCGCAAATTATCGATGATACAAAATCGTCAACGATCGTCAGCGCCTCGACGTTGGATAAAGAGTTTGGCTTAGATTCGACGAACAACATTGAGGCAGCGAAAAAAGTCGGCGAACTTGTCGCCAAACGTGCGTTGGAAAAAGGCATTAAAAAAGTCGTGTTCGACCGTGGCGGATATTTATATCACGGACGGGTAAAAGCATTGGCAGACGCCGCCCGCGAAGCCGGCTTGGAATTCTAATTACAAAGGAGGGACAACGATGCGTCGTATCGATCCAAACAAACTTGAATTGGAAGAACGTGTAGTCGCGGTCAACCGTGTAGCAAAAGTCGTGAAAGGCGGACGTCGCCTGCGCTTTTCAGCTCTCGTCGTCGTCGGCGATAAAAACGGCCATGTCGGATTTGGCACCGGAAAAGCACAAGAGGTTCCAGAAGCGATCCGCAAAGCCATTGAAGATGCGAAGAAAAACTTAATTGAAGTGCCGATCGTCGGCACAACGATTCCGCATGAAGTCATCGGCCATTTCGGTGCCGGGGAAATCATTTTGAAACCCGCTTCCGAAGGTACCGGGGTCATCGCTGGGGGTCCGGCGCGTGCTGTATTAGAGCTGGCGGGCATCAGCGACATCTTGTCGAAATCGATCGGTTCCAACACGCCAATCAACATGGTGCGCGCAACGTTTGATGGGCTGAAACAATTAAAACGCGCCGAAGACGTAGCGAGATTGCGCGGCAAAACAGTCGAGGAACTGTTAGGATAAGGAGGGAACGATCATGGCAAAAAAACTGGCGATTACCCTCACGCGCAGCGTGATTGGCCGTCCGGAAGACCAACGCGTTACCGTCAGAACGCTCGGCCTGCGAAAAATGCACCAAACGGTCATCCACAATGACAATCCTGCGATCCGCGGGATGATCAACAAAGTGGCCCACCTTGTCAAAGTCAAAGAAATTGAAGAATAATGAATCATAAGGAGGTGCTTTGCCATGAAACTTCATGAACTAAAACCAGCGCCGGGATCCCGAAAGAAAGCTGTGCGCGTCGGCCGCGGGATCGGTTCGGGCAACGGCAAAACGTCCGGCCGCGGTCAAAAAGGTCAAAATGCCCGCTCAGGTGGAGGAGTTCGTCTTGGGTTTGAAGGCGGTCAAACTCCGCTGTTCCGCCGTTTGCCGAAACGAGGATTTACGAACATCAATCGGAAAGAGTATGCGGTTGTGAATCTGGAAAAACTGAATCGTTTTGAAGACGGAACGGAAGTAACGCCGGAATTGCTTCTTGAGACGGGCGTCATCAGCAAGTTGAAATCGGGCGTGAAAATTTTGGGCAAAGGCCAAATCGAGAAAAAGCTGACGGTCAAAGCGCATAAGTTCTCGGCATCGGCGAAAGAGGCCATTGAGGCGGCTGGCGGTAAAACTGAGGTGATTTAATGTTTCGGACAATCTCCAACTTTATGCGCGTCAGTGATATTCGAAACAAAATTATTTTCACTCTTCTTATGTTGATCGTGTTCCGCATTGGAACGTTCATCCCTGTTCCGGGCGTGAACGCGGATGTGTTAAAACTGCAAGATGAATTGAATGCATTCGGCGTCCTGAACATTTTCGGCGGCGGGGCGCTGCAAAACTTTTCGATTTTTGCCATGGGGGTTATGCCCTATATTACGGCATCGATTATCGTCCAGCTGCTGCAAATGGACGTTGTTCCCAAATTTACGGAGTGGTCGAAGCAAGGCGAGGTAGGCCGGCGTAAATTAGCTCAGTTTACCCGCTATTTCACGGTCGTGCTCGGGTTTATCCAAGCCATCGGCATGTCGTACGGCTTTAACAACTTGGCTGGCGGGATGCTCATTCGAAATCCGGGCATCGGCACGTATTTGCTGATCGCGGTTGTCTTGACCGCCGGCACCGCATTTTTAATGTGGCTCGGCGAACAGATCACCGCGAAAGGCGTGGGCAATGGCATTTCGATCATTATTTTCGCCGGGATTGTCTCAGGCATTCCGACGGTCTTGAACCAAATTTACGCCCAACAGTTTGAAAATGTCGGGGAAGATGTGTTTTTGCGCATCGTCCGGCTCCTGCTTGTGGCGTTGGCGGTCGTTGCCGTCATCGTTGGTGTCATTTACATCCAGCAGGCGTTCCGGAAAATTCCGATTCAATACGCAAAGCGGCTTGAGGGCCGAAGCCCGGTGGGCGGCCACTCGACTCATTTGCCGCTCAAAGTGAACCCAGCGGGAGTCATTCCGGTCATTTTCGCTGTATCGTTTTTGATTGCACCACCGACCATTGCATCGTTTTTTGGCACGAATGATGTAACATTGTGGATTCGCCGAACGTTTGATTATACGCACCCGGTTGGATGATCATTTACGTCGTGCTCATCATCGCGTTTACGTACTTTTATGCGTTTGTTCAAGTCAATCCGGAGCAGATGGCGGACAACTTGAAAAAACAAGGCGGCTACATCCCAGGTATTCGCCCTGGGAAAAACACACAAGAGTACGTGACGAGAATTTTATACCGGCTGACGCTGGTCGGATCAATCTTTTTGGCGGTTGTCGCTGTGCTGCCGGTGTTCTTTGTGAACTTTGCCAACTTGCCGTCTTCCGCACGAATCGGCGGTACGAGCTTGCTTATTGTCGTCGGCGTGGCGCTTGAGACGATGAAACAGCTTGAGAGCCAGCTGGTGAAACGCCATTACCGTGGATTCATCAAATAAAGAAGGCAAGAACGGACGTCCCTTGCCGATAGGGGGAGTTAGGATGAATTTAGTGCTGATGGGGCTGCCGGGTGCCGGCAAAGGCACGCAGGCCGAGAAAATCGTAGCGGCTTACGGAATTCCGCATATTTCAACGGGAGATATGTTTCGAGCGGCGATCAAAGAAGGGACGCCGTTAGGGTTGCAGGCAAAGCAGTATATGGACCGCGGCGACCTTGTGCCGGATGAGGTGACGATCGGCATCGTCCGCGAACGGCTGAGCAAAGAGGATTGCCAACATGGTTTTTTGCTCGATGGATTCCCGCGCACGGTCGCCCAAGCAGAAGCGCTTGAGAGGTTGCTTTCGGAAATCGGGCGCAAGCTTGACTATGTCATCCATATCGACGTTCGCCAAGAGGTCTTAATGGAGCGCCTGACCGGCAGACGTATTTGCCGCAACTGCGGAGCAACGTACCATCTCGTTTTTCATCCGCCGGCGAAACCGGGCGTATGCGATAAATGTGGTGGCGATCTGTACCAGCGCCCCGATGATAATGAAGCAACGGTGGCCAATCGGCTTGAGGTGAATAGGAAGCAAATGAAGCCGCTCCTCGACTTTTACGAGCAAAAAGGCTATTTGCGCCACATTAACGGCGAACAGGAAATGGAAAAGGTGTTTGCTGATATTTGTGAAGTGCTCGGGGGACTTGCTCGATGATTCGTTGCAAAACCGCGCAGGAAATTGCTTTGATGCGCGAGGCGGGAAAAATCGTTTTCCTTACATTGAAAGAATTGCAAAAGCACATTCGTCCCGGGATCACAACAAAGGAACTGGACGCCATCGCGGAGGAAGTGATTCGTTCCCATGGCGCCATTCCGTCGTTTAAAGGGTATCAAGGGTTTCCAGGGAGCATTTGCGCCTCGGTGAATGAAGAGCTTGTGCACGGGATTCCCAGCGGCCGCGCATTGCGGGAAGGCGATATTATTACGATCGATGTCGGCGCGCAGTATGAAGGCTATCACGCCGACTCGGCCTGGACGTATCCGGTCGGGGAGATTGACGCCGAGACGAAACGGTTGCTTGACGTGACAGAGCAATCGCTGTACGTCGGGCTCGCCGAGGCAAAACCGGGCGCTCGTTTAACGAACATCTCCCATGCGATTCAAACGTATGTCGAAGCGCATCACTTTTCCGTTGTTCGCGAGTATGTCGGGCATGGAATTGGTCAACACTTACATGAAGACCCACAAATCCCACATTATGGGCCACCGAACAAAGGCCCGATTTTGCGGCCAGGGATGGCGCTGTGCATCGAACCGATGGTCAATGCCGGCAGCCGTTACGTGAAAACGTTGGCCGACGATTGGACCGTCGTCACGGCCGATGGAAAACGGTGCGCCCATTTCGAACATACGATTGTCATTACAGAAGATGGCTGCGAAATTTTAACACATTGTGGAAATGAGTCTCCCACTTCATAAGTGGGAAGGGGTAAACGTCTTCTCGATCATCATGGATATCACGTTCGGTTTTGCGCAACACAATGTTACTCATTCGAAGGAGGGAGAGCCGCTCGATGGCGAAAGATGATGTAATTGAAGTGGAAGGCACCGTCATCGAAACATTGCCAAATGCGATGTTTCGTGTAGAATTAGAAAATGGGCACACGGTGTTGGCTCATGTATCCGGCAAGATCCGCATGCATTTCATTCGCATTTTGCCTGGCGACCGGGTGACGGTGGAGCTGTCGCCGTATGATTTGACGCGTGGACGGATCACGTATCGATATAAATAAAAGGAATGCACTCCGTTCAATAGGGAGGTAAACAACATGAAAGTAAGACCATCTGTCAAACCGATTTGCGAAAAATGCAAAGTTATTCGCAGACGGGGCAAAGTCATGATCATTTGCGAAAATCCGAAACATAAACAACGCCAAGGGTAATTTCTAAGGAGGTGTATCATATGGCACGCATTGCAGGTGTCGATATTCCGCGTGATAAACGGGTCGTCATTTCGTTAACATACATTTATGGGATCGGCAAACCGACAGCACAAAAAATCTTAAAAGAAGCTGGCGTATCGGAAGACACGCGCGTCCGCGACTTAACGGAAGAAGAGCTTAGCCGCATTCGTGAGATCGTCGGCCGCTTAAAAGTAGAAGGCGATTTGCGCCGTGAAGTATCGCTGAATATTAAACGCTTGATGGAGATCGGCTGCTATCGTGGTCTTCGCCATCGCCGCGGATTGCCGGTTCGCGGCCAAAACACGAAAAACAATGCCCGCACCCGCAAAGGTCCGCGCCGCACGGTAGCGAACAAGAAAAAATAATTACGCAAAGGAGGTCATTTGACGAATGGCACGCAGAACAAACACTCGTAAACGCCGGGTAAGAAAAAATATTGATACAGGCATCGCCCATATCCGTTCAACGTTCAACAACACGATCGTGACGATTACGGATGTTCATGGCAACGCCATTGCTTGGGCGAGCGCTGGTTCGCTGGGGTTCAAAGGTTCGCGCAAATCAACGCCGTTTGCGGCGCAAATGGCGGCTGAAGCAGCAGCGAAAGCGTCGATGGAGCATGGCATGAAAACGGTCGAAGTGAACGTCAAAGGTCCGGGGGCTGGCCGCGAGGCAGCGATCCGTGCATTGCAAGCAGCCGGGTTGGAAATTACGGCGATCAAAGACGTCACTCCAATCCCGCACAATGGATGCCGTCCGCCAAAACGTCGCCGCGTGTAACGCCCCTGTATAGAATTTGCACCATTGTCAATAATGGGATATGATAAAGACCATGGCAGGCAAGCGTAAAGAGAGATTCATGGGGGAATGTTGTTAGGCGTGTACCGTTTGATCGGGGTCTCGACGTTTTGAAGGAGGGTATAATAATCGATGATTGAAATTGAAAAGCCGAAAATTGAAACGGTCGAACTGAGCGAAGATGCCAAATATGGCAAATTCGTCGTCGAACCGCTTGAGCGTGGATATGGTACAACCTTAGGGAACTCCTTGCGTCGTATCCTATTGTCTTCACTCCCTGGTGCAGCTGTAACATCGGTGCAAATCGACGGCGTCTTGCATGAGTTTTCCACGATTGACGGCGTTGTGGAAGATGTGACAGCTATCATTTTGAATATCAAAAAACTAGCGTTGAAAATTTATTCAGACGAAGAGAAAACGTTGGAGATTGATGTGCAGGGTGAAGGAGTTGTCACGGCTGCCGATATCACTCACGACAGCGATGTAGAAATTTTAAACCCGGACCTTCATATCGCGACGCTGGCGGAAGGCGGCCGCCTGCGCATGCGCATGACCGCCAAGCGGGGGCGCGGATATGTTCCTGCTGAGGCGAATAAGCGCGAAGACCAGCCCATCGGCGTCATTCCGATCGATTCCATTTATACGCCGGTCTCCCGAGTTTCCTATCAAGTCGAGAATACAAGGGTCGGCCAAGTGACGGACTATGACAAGCTGACCATTGATGTGTGGACGGATGGAAGCATCGGGCCGAAAGAGGCCATTTCCCTTGGAGCGAAAATTTTAACGGAGCACCTGAACATTTTTGTCGGCTTGACGGATGAGGCGCAAAATGCGGAGATCATGGTGGAGAAAGAGGATGATCAAAAAGAAAAAGTGCTCGAAATGACGATCGAGGAACTCGATCTTTCGGTTCGTTCCTACAATTGCTTGAAGCGAGCCGGCATCAACACTGTTCAAGAACTGACGCAAAAAACGGAAGAAGATATGATGAAAGTGCGCAACCTCGGCCGCAAGTCGCTTGAGGAAGTGAAAGCGAAACTGGCTGAGCTTGGCCTCAGCCTGCGCAAAGACGACTAAGTGCCGGCCTCCGCCGGCAAGCCGGAAACACACTTTCACCATATCGCTTTGATGATGACCACCATGAGGAACACATCACTTTAAAAGGGAGGGACATTTGATGTCGTACAGAAAATTAGGACGCACGACTTCGCAACGAAAAGCACTGCTTCGCGACTTGGCAACAGACTTAATCATCAACGAACGCATTGAAACGACGGAAGCGCGGGCGAAAGAACTGCGCTCGGTCATGGAAAAAATGATTACGCTCGGCAAACGCGGCGATTTGCATGCCCGCCGCCAAGCAGCGGCATTCATCCGCAAGGAGGTCGCCAACAGCGAAACCGGCCAGGATGCGTTGCAAAAGCTGTTCAGCGACATTGCGCCGCGCTACCAAGATCGCCAAGGCGGCTATACGCGCATTATGAAACTTGGTCCTCGCCGCGGTGACGGGGCGCCGATGGTCATTATTGAACTCGTGTAACGGTTTCATTTCAACAAGGGCGAGACAGTTTCGTTTGAACTGGATCTATGCCCTTTTTTTGTTTACCATCATTTAGCAGGCTGCGTTTGCAACGCGGCGAAGCAAGGGGAAACGATCATGGCCGAACCAATCTTGTCGATCGAGGGAGTGTCCTTTCGCTATCCAAATCAATCCGACTATGCGGTGCAAAACGTCAGCTTCACGGCCGAGCGCGGGGAGTGGTTAGCGATCGTCGGCCATAACGGATCCGGCAAATCGACCATCGCTCGGATGCTGATCGGCTTGCTTCGGCCGGAGCGGGGCGCCATTCGCTTGTTTGGACGCCTTTTGAACGACGCAACCGTTTGGGAGGTGCGCCGCCGCGTTGGCCTTGTGTTCCAGAACCCGGACAACCAGTTTGTCGGTGCGACCGTGGAAGACGACATCGCTTTTGCCCTTGAAAACAACGGCATTCCGCGCTTGGAAATGGTCGAGCGCATTCGCGAAGCCATTCGCCAAGTCCATATGGAGCCGTTTCTCCATTATGAGCCGCACCGGTTGTCTGGGGGGCAAAAACAGCGCGTCGCCATCGCTGGCATTTTGGCGCTCCGCCCCGATATGATCATTTTGGATGAAGCGACATCGATGCTTGACCCGCGTGGAAGGGAAGAAGTGCTTGAGACGGTGCGCCGCCTGAACCGCCAGCAGCGCATTACCGTCTTGTCAATTACCCATGATTTGGAAGAGGCGGCGAAGGCGGACCGCCTCATTGTGATGAACAAAGGCGAAGTGATGGCAGAAGGGACGCCGGAGCAAATCTTTCGGCTCGGAAGCAAGCTCGAGCGCATCGGTCTTGATTTGCCGTTTGCCGTGAAAATGGGCAGTCGCTTGCGGGAACAAGGCATTCCGCTTCGGGCTGGATATTTCACGACAGAGGAGTTGGTCGAGGAGCTATGGACATTGTATTCGAAAAAGTAGAGCATGTGTACAACGCCCGTTCACCGCTTGCCCGTCGGGCGCTCTATGATGTCAATGTCGCAATCCGAAGCGGGGCGTACGTCGCCGTGGTTGGGCATACGGGCTCAGGAAAATCGACCCTCCTTCAGCATTTAAACGGGTTGCTGCAGCCGACAAGCGGCGCGGTGAAGATCGGCGAAGAGACGATCACGAGCCATAAGCGGCCAAAGCAGCTGAAACCGCTGCGCAAAAAGGTCGGGGTCGTCTTCCAGTTCCCGGAGCACCAGTTGTTTGAAGAAACGGTGGAGAAAGATATTTGTTTTGGCCCGCTCAATTTTGGCGTGCCGGAAGACGAGGCGAAGCGGAAGGCGCGGGAGCTCATTAAGCTCGTCGGATTGAGTGAAGACGTATTGGCGAAATCGCCGTTTGATTTGAGCGGAGGGCAAATGCGGCGCGTCGCCATCGCCGGCGTGCTCGCGCTTGAACCAGAAGTGCTCGTGCTCGATGAACCGACCGCGGGCCTTGATCCGCGCGGGCGCAAAGAGATGATGGAGATGTTTTATCGCCTCCATCGTGAGAAGCAGTTGACAACCATTCTCGTCACCCACAGCATGGAGGACGCCGCCCGGTACGCCGATGAAATCATCGTCATGCATGAAGGAACGGTATGGGGCCACGGAACGCCGGAAGAGATCTTTCGAGACGCTGACAAACTGGCTGCCATCGGTTTGAGTGTGCCGGAAACGGTCAAATTGAAACAGCAGCTCGAAAAGCGGTTCGGCGTTGTCATTCCGTCGCCATGCTTGACGTTGGAACAGACAGCGGAAGCCATCCAGCAATTGTTCGCCAAAGGTGAGCGTCCATGACGAATCATTTGATTATCGGCCAATATGTGCCTGGTCATTCCGTCATTCATCGCTTAGACCCGCGCGCCAAACTATTGATCGTGTTTGCTTACGTCCTGATCGTCTTTTTGGCGAACAATGCGGCGACGTATGCACTGCTGTCGCTGTTTGCGTTTGCCTTTGCAGCGCTGTCTCGCATCCCGTTTTCGTTCATTGCCCGCGGCTTGAAACCGATTTTATGGGTCGTTTTGTTTACATTGCTGTTGCATCTATTCATGACGAAAGAAGGAGACGTCATCTACCAAATCGGTGCGCTCTCTGTATATGAAGGCGGCATCAAGCAAGGGGTCTTTATTTCCCTAAGGTTTTTGCTCCTTGTATGGATGACGACGATGTTGACGTTGACGACGACGCCGATTGAAGTGACCGATGGCGTCGAAAGCTTGCTTGGGCCGCTCAAAAAGATGCGCGTTCCTGTCCATGAGCTCGCCTTGATGATGGCCATTTCGCTTCGATTCATTCCAACGTTGATGGAAGAGACGGAAAAAATTATGAAAGCACAGGCGGCCCGCGGCGTTGATTTTTCTGGCGGCCGTTTTTCCGAACGGATGAAAGCCATTGTCTCACTGCTTGTGCCTCTGTTTATCAGCTCGTTCAAACGAGCCGATGAGCTGGCGACAGCCATGGAGGCGCGCGGCTACCGCGGCGGGGAAGGGCGGACGAAATTCCGCCAGCTCGCTTGGAAGCCGGTGGACACCGTGTTTTTAGCGGCCGTGGCGCTGCTTTTTGCATTGCTTTGTCTATTACGATCATAGCGGAGGAAGGCCATGACAACACGGATCAAATGCATCATTGCCTATGATGGCACCCACTTTTCCGGCTACCAAATCCAGCCGGGAAAGCGGACGGTGCAAGGCGAGTTTGAGGAAGTGCTTCGGCGGATGCATAAAGGGACAAAAGTGCGTGTGGCGGCTTCGGGAAGGACGGATGCCGGCGTTCATGCCTATGGCCAAGTGATCCACTTTGATACGTCGCTTTCCCTTTCCTCGGAGCAGTGGAAAAAGGCGTTGAACGCCCAGCTGCCGGATGATATCGTCGTTCGCTTTGTACAGGAGGCCGATGCAGACTTCCACGCCCGTTTTTCGGCGAAAGCGAAAGAATACCGCTATAAAGTATGGACGGCTGCCGAGCGCGACGTGTTTCGCCGCCATTATTGCGCATGGCATCCATATTCGCTTCATATCAGCGCGATGAACGAGGCGCTTGGTTTGCTTCATGGAACGCACGATTTTACAAGCTTTTGTTCCGCCAAAACGTCGATCGAAGACCGGGTGCGCACCATGTATCGGGCTGAAGTGAAGGCCGACGGCCCGATGCTCGAGTTTCGGTTTGTCGGCAGCGGCTTTTTGTACAACATGGTGCGCATTATCGTTGGCACGGTGTTGGAGATCGGCCAAGGGAAGCGTTCTCCCGCCGACATTTCGATGTTGCTTGCGGCGAAAGATCGGCGCCTCGCTGGTCCAACCGCGCCGGCCGAAGGGCTGTATTTATGGCGCGTATACTATGAGGATGAATGTTTGGACCACTCATTGGCGGATGGCTGATGGTTTTCCCCGGCTTTTTAACATCTTTCCGAAAGAAGTCCCTCACTTCGAAACGAAGTGAAAGTG
>NZ_ATCO01000052.1:0-23189 GCF_000422025.1 Geobacillus sp. WSUCF1
AAAAAAGGGATGCATGACCAGTTCGCGGATACGATCGTCGTCCGCGAGTAACAATCCGCCTGCATCAAGAACAGAACGTCAACCAATGTCCGCCTGCCGAAACGGCAGGTTTATTTTTTTTCCAGATGGCGACAATGGATGATGAAAGGGAGGGCGGACATTGAAAGCAGTCATCGCGGTCATCGCAACGGTTGTTCTTTTGCTTCTTCTCGTCGCCTGGATGAAAGTATCGGTGACGGTCGTGTTTCGCCATGTGAAAGACGACGATGAATGCAAAATCGTGGTGCGCACGCTGTTTGGCCTCCTCCGCTATACTGTCCGCATTCCGTTCATCAAGCTGGACATGGATCCGGATGCGCCGGGAGTGGCGTTTCTCCAGAAAAAAGGAGTGGAGGGAACGCGCGGGAAGGAGGAAAAGAAAGGGAAATTGACCCTAAAAAAAAATCGCTGACCTGTTTCGACAGCTGAAACGGTTTCTCGAGCAAGTCGTCGACTTGCATGAAATTATGAAACAATTTTATCGCCACGTGACGATTACGAAATGGGAGTGGAAAACGAGAATCGGCACCGGCGACGCCGCGTCAACCGGCTTGCTCGTGGGGCTTGGCTGGTCGCTGAAATACATGATCATCGGCGCGGCGAGCCGCTATATGAACATGAAAACAACTCCGGCTGTCGTCATCGTTCCGGCCTACGATCGGGCCGCTTCGGAAACGGTGTTTTTATGTATGATTCAGTTTCGAATCGGGCATGCTATGGTAGCAGGATTGCGAGTGGTCAAACATTGGCGCGGACGGCGGCTGCCAAAGCGAAACCCATTGGCGGCCAAGCAGGCAAATGAAGGCTACTAGGAGGAATGACGATGACGAACCATCCGATTCAAGGCTGATGACAACAGCGATGGAAAACTTAAAACAAATGATCGACGTCAATACGATTATCGGCGACCCGGTGGAGACGCCTGACGGCAGTGTCATTTTGACCGTTTCGAAAGTCGGGTTTGGCTTTGCCGCCGGCGGCAGCGAGTTTATGCTTGACGGTCAACAAAATGGCCACCAAGGGGCGCAAGCCGACGGGAACGGGCAGGCCCAAGGGAACGGACATCCGTTTGGCGGCGGCAGCGGCGGCGGCGTCTCGATTACGCCGATTGCGTTTCTCGTCGTCAACTCGTCCGGGGTGAAGCTGCTCCATTTGGATGAAAGCACGCACTTATACGAAAAAATTCTCGATGTCGCGCCGCAGGCGTTTGAGAAGATTCAGGCGATGCTGAAGAAAAACAAGAAAGACGGCGCCGCAGGCCAAAAAGCAGACGACTTTGACATTTAGCCGGACCGTTGGCGTCCGGCCTTTTGTTTGTCTGCTGTCATGAACGGACAAAATCGTTGAAAAATTCCGTTCCGCGTTTTAGTATGGAAGTAGTACATATTTTTTCTAAAGGGGGAGAGAACCCATGGCCTATGTGACGTTTAAAGGGCAGCCGGTGACGCTTGTCGGCAACGAAGTGAAAGTCGGCGACAAAGCGCCGGATTTCACCGTGCTTGATCAAAACTTGCAGGAAGTGACGCTCGCGGATACGAAAGGGCACGTCCGCCTGATCAGCGTCGTTCCGTCGCTCGACACCGGAGTTTGCGACGCGCAAACGCGCCGGTTTAACGAGGAAGCGGCAAAGCTCGACAATGTGAAAGTGTTGACGATCAGCGTCGATTTGCCGTTTGCGCAAAAGCGGTGGTGCGGCGCCGCCGGCATTGAGAACGTTCAAGTGTTGTCCGACCATCGCGATGTTTCGTTCGGACAAGCATACGGCGTCTTGATCAAAGAACTGCGCCTGCTTGCCCGCGCCGTGTTTGTCATCGACAGCAATGACACAGTGACGTATGTCGAATACGTGCCGGAAGTGACGAACCATCCGAACTACGAAGCGGCGATTGAAGCGGCGAAAGCGGCGAAATAATGAAAAGGCCCCGACCCGTTCGGGGCCTTTTCGTTCCTATCGGCGCTTTTCTTGCGGCGCGAGGCGGACGGTCGTACAATATACAGAAGGGACGTTGGCAGAAAGGTGGGGACGTACAGATGATGACGCCAGTCGAACGGTTGTTCACGGTATTCGATGAAACGGCCCAACTTTTGCAAGAAGAATTGCAATGCACGTATTTAGAAGCCGTCGCGGAGACGGGGGAGAATTTGTTCCACGGCGACGTGCTGCAAAGCGAAGTGAGCGAGCTGAACGCGAAACGGCTGAAAAAGCAGTATCGCGAACTGATGCTGGAACGGTTTCAAAACGAAGAAATCCGCAAGGCGTTTCAGCTTGCGGTGTTAAAAGGGATGCGCAAGCATGTCCAGCCGCACCACCAAATGACTCCGGATGCGGTCAGTTTGTTTTTGGCGTATTTGGTCCGCGAGTTTACGCGCTCGCATTTGGCGCTTAAGATCCTCGACCCGGCCGTCGGCACGGCGAATTTATTGACGGCGGTGTTAAACGGCCTTCGAGGAAAACAGGCGGCGAGCTACGGCAGCGATGTCGATGATCTGCTTGTCAAATTGGCGTACGTCAACGCGAACTTGCAAAAGCATCCGGTGCAGCTGTTTAACCAAGACAGCCTAAGGCCGCTGTTTGTTGAGCCGGTTGACGTCGTCGTCTGCGATCTGCCGGTCGGCTATTACCCGGATGACGACAATGCCGCCCGCTTCGCCTTAAAAGCGAAGGAAGGCCGGTCGTATGCCCATCATTTGTTCATCGAGCAAAGCTTGCGCTATACGAAAGAGGGCGGCTACTTGTTTTTCCTCATCCCGAATATGTTGTTCTCGAGCCCGCAGGCGGGGCAGCTGAACGAATTTTTAAAAGAGGCGGCCATTGTCCAAGGAGTCTTGCAGCTGCCGCTGTCGATGTTTAAAAACGATCAGGCGGCAAAAAGCGTGTTGATTTTGCAAAAGAAAGGGCCGAACGTCAAAAAGCCAAAACACGTGCTGCTTGTCGAGCTGCCGCGGTTTTCCAACAAATCGGCGATGCAGGCGATGATGGCGAAAATCGACGCCTGGATCACCGAGGAAAAAGAATGTTGACGAAAGGGTGTCCCAAACGCAGCGGGACGCCCTTTTTGATCACCGTATAGGCCGTCAAGCCCCTTCACAAAACGAGAGGTTGCATCTTCCTCCCCTTGCGCTCACGCGTGGAAGTGGGGGGTCTTCTCGGCTCAAGATGATAAATGTTGCTCTTTTCTTCATCGAAGAATCGCTGTTTTTCACCGACCTTTTCGGTCAGCTCCGTTTTCATTTTTCACAACATAAAAACTTTTTCTTGCAACCGGTTGCGAAACAAAGCCGCGCTTGAAACGCGAAAACGGGAGGCATACAATGAAAAAGGCATAGTGAAACGGCGCCCAATCGCGCACACTAACGGTAAGCGCGAGCGGATTTTGGCAAAAAAGGAGCTGTGTTTTCGATGGCGAAAGTGCTAGCCATTAATGCGGGAAGTTCCTCGTTGAAATTCCAGCTGTTTGAGATGCCGGCAGAAACGGTGTTGACCAAAGGGGTCGTCGAACGGATCGGCTTTGACGACGCGATTTTCACCATTGTCGTAAACGGTGAAAAACATCAAGAAGTGACGGCGATTCCGGATCATGCCGCGGCCGTTAAAATGCTGCTTGATAAGCTCATTCGCTACGGCATTATCCGTTCGTTTGACGAAATTGACGGCATCGGGCACCGCGTCGTCCACGGCGGGGAGAAGTTCAGTGATTCGGTGCTCATCACCGAGGACGTCATCAAGCAAATTGAAGAAGTGTCCGAGCTCGCCCCGCTCCATAACCCGGCCAACCTCGTCGGCATTCGGGCGTTTCAGGAAGTGCTGCCGGACGTGCCGGCCGTGGCGGTGTTTGACACGGCGTTCCACCAGACGATGCCGGAACAGTCGTTTTTATACAGCTTGCCATATGAGTATTACACGAAATTCGGCATCCGCAAGTACGGATTCCACGGCACGTCGCACAAATACGTCACCCAGCGGGCGGCGGAGCTTCTCGGCCGACCGATCGAACAGCTGCGCCTCATCTCGTGCCATTTAGGCAACGGGGCGAGCATCGCGGCGGTTGAGGGCGGCAAGTCGATCGACACGTCCATGGGCTTTACGCCATTAGCCGGCGTGGCGATGGGAACGCGCTCCGGCAACATCGACCCGGCGCTCATCCCGTACATTATGGAAAAAACGGGAATGACGGCCGATGAAGTGATTGACGTGCTGAACAAAAAGAGCGGCATGCTCGGTCTGTCCGGCATCTCGAGCGATTTGCGCGACTTGGAAAAAGCGGCCGCCGAAGGAAATGAGCGCGCGGAACTGGCACTTGAAGTGTTTGCGAACCGCATTCATAAGTACATCGGCTCGTATGCGGCGCGCATGTGCGGAGTCGATGCCATCATCTTCACCGCCGGCATCGGCGAAAACAGCGAAGTCGTGCGGGCGAAAGTGTTGCGCGGCCTCGAGTTCATGGGGGTGTACTGGGATCCCATCCTAAACAAAGTGCGCGGCAAAGAAGCGTTCATCAGCTATCCGCACTCGCCGGTCAAAGTGCTCGTCATCCCGACGAATGAAGAGGTCATGATCGCCCGCGACGTCATGCGGCTGGCGAATTTGTAGGGGTTGACGAGATTTACAAACAAAAACGTAATTTGTAACTAGCAAAAACATGCTAAAGCAACCTTTTTCATATTCGATTACGAATGTGGGAGGAGGTTGCTTTTTTCTTTGTCGATAAAAAAACGAGCATGCGTTAACAAAAAGAGAGTTTACACCATTAATGATGCGCTGAAGATTGTCCTAAAAAGAATCGTTGCAGCCATGTTGGCCAAAACAGCTGCCTCAAACAAACGGGGCGGCTATTTTTTTGTTTCATCGCTTATACGCTTTGTTGAGTGTTCATGGGTTCCCTTCGTTTTGCCTGTTTCCTCCCGGCAATTGTCGGAATTGCTGGAGGGAGTCGTTTCGCGCCAAAATGAGAGTGCACACTCGATTGAAGGGAGTGAACGGATATGGCATTGTTTCGTGATGATGCTCATGTGTATCGGGTGATCGGCGAGTTTATGCAAATTCCGTCGCGCCCAAGGACGGAAATGGAGCTGCGCAGCTGGTGGGGACAGCATCCAGCGTATCAGGAATACGGCAACGAGGTGGAGCAAATCAATCGGATTGGAGAACAAATCCGCCGTTCCCGCGCCGCGTTCGTCTTTTATTTGACCGATCCGGAGGCGGTCATCAGCATCGATGCGAGGCGGCCGGAAACCGGTGAAAACTACGCCATTTATTTCGGGCAGGCAATCGATGCGCCTGATGTTGCCATCAAGACGACCGGCGATATCGCCCACCAATTTTGGGGCGGCAACATCAACGTTCCATTGGCGCTCATGACCGGAAAAATGAAGGCAAAAGGATCGAAAGCGAAGGCGCTGCAGCTTCTGCCGCGCATCGTGCCGGCGTTTCCGCTTTATCGGCGCTATTTGGAGCTGATCGGTGAGGATGGACTTCTTCATGCCTTGTGAGCTCGGCGCTGACAGGAAGGTGATGCCCCAAACGTCATTTAGATGTTTGGTTTGATGGAAATTTTTTGTAGCCCGCTTTCATGGCCGGACAAATGTCGGGTGAAAACGCAAAAGCAAAAGGAAAAATCCGAGCATCATCGGGATGGATGAATGATTGAAAGCGGTTTATAGTAAAAGTGGGCCAAAAAATTTCTGATAGTTCAAAATATTAAGGAGGTACTGATATGCCCAGTGTGAAAGAAGTGTTTCAGATGATCGATCAACAATTGAAAGAAGACATTTCACGAGCGGAAGGAATTGTCGCCGTGTATCAATTCAATTTGAGCGGCGATGAAGCCGGCGTCTACCAAGTCGTGCTCCGGCCGGATGCAGGATTTGTCATTGAAGGGGAGCAAGAGCCTTCTGATTGCACGTTAAGCATGGACAGTGAAGATTTTAAAAAAAATGGCGGAAGGGGAATTGAACGGAACGGAGGCGTTTATGAGCGGGCGGCTTCGCATTGACGGAGATATGGGGCTGGCGCTTCGCCTTCAAGAAGTGCTCGCCGCATACAACAGTGCAAAGCAGGCTTAACGGAGGAAAAGAGGGCGGTCGACAAATCGGCTGTCCTCTGACAAACCGATAGGGGAGAAGCGGACGATGCGTTTGACGGATATTTGGAAACGAAACATAGAGGAATATGGACCGTATCCGTTGCTGGTATTCGAAGGAAAAGAATATACGAACATTGAATGCGATACCCGTTCGTCTCAGCTGGCTCATGCATTGATTGAACTTGGGGTCAAGCCGGGCGACCGCGTTGTTGTAACGATGCCGAACAGCCCGGAAGTCATCATCGCCTTTAGCGGCGTCTTGAAAGCAGGAGCGGTTGTCGTGCCGGTGTTGCCGCTGTTGCAGACGCAGGAGCTCCATTACATTTTTAAAGACTGCCAACCGAAAGTGGTGCTGACGGCGGAAATGCTGTGGGCGAAAGCGAAAGAGGCCGCCAATGGCTTGCCGGCGCCTCCGATGATCGTCACGCTGGACGCTCCGGATTCTCCTCACTCTTTGCGAACGAGAATGGAACAAGCTCCTGCCAGCCTGACGACGTCGGAAGTCAATGAAAACGATCCTGCGGCTTTGCTTTACACGTCGGGAACGACCGGCCAGCCGAAAGGGGTTGTGTTGACGCACCGCAATTTGTCCACGAATGCGGAAGCGGCCGCTGAGATGGCGAAGCGGCTGCCGACCGAATTTGCACGCGTCGGCCTTGGGGTATTGCCCATCTCCCATGCGTTCGGATTTACGATGATGAACGTCGCGCTCCTTTTGGGGGATCAAGTCGTCCTTCTGCCGTATTTTGAGCCGAAAAAAGCGCTCGAAGCGATCGAGCGGCATCGGGTGACGCATACGGCGATGGTGCCGGCGATGTTTCATGCTTTATGCCATTATGCCGAGGCCGACCGGTACGACACTTCCAGCTTGGTGGCTTGCATATCCGGTTCTGCGGCGCTGCCGCCCGAACTTGCTGAGCAGTTTCAGCGCAAGTTCAACTGTCTTATTTTGGAGGGATACGGTCTGTCCGAGGCGGCGCCGATTGTGACGGCGACGGATCCGACGAAACCGATCAAGCTTGGATCAGTCGGCTTGCCGCTTCCCGGGGTTCGGGTGGCGGTCGTCGATGAATACGGAAATCCCCTGCCGCCAAACGAAGTCGGAGAACTGATTGTGTCGGGTCCAAACGTTTTTCAAGGCTACTATGGAAAAGACGAGGAGACCCGCCAGGCGCTGCGCGACGGCTGGTTGTATACCGGCGATATGGCGCGCATCGATGAGGACGGGTATGTGTTTATCGTCGATCGGAAAAAAGATGTCATCATTCGCGGTGGATTCAATATTTACCCGCGCGATATCGAGGAGCTGCTGATGTCCCATCCGGACGTGCTGGAAGCCGGCGTCGTCGGCGTCCCTTCACCGAAAATGGGCGAAGAAGTCGCCGCGTATGTCGTCGTTCGGCGCGGGGCCCAAGTGACGGAAGCGGAGCTGATCGAGTTTTGCCAAAAGCGGTTGGCGAAATACAAAACCCCGCGCTTTTTGAAAAAGGTCGGCTATTTGCCGAAAACGATGATCGGCAAAATCGACAAAAAGAAGCTGCGCGAATGGGCGAGCGAGTTCATTCCCGCTGTTCAATCGTAATGGAAAAGGAGAGGGGCAAGGTGATATCCTTTCAACCGTCGAAAGAAGAACAGGCGTTTTTTCAAGTTGCCCGCAGCCTAGCCGTTGAGAAAATTCGGCCGGTCGCAAGAGAGTGTGAAAAACATCGAACGGTTTCAGTTGATGTGAGCGAACGGGTGGATGAGCTCGGCTTGTCAACGCTCGAGCTTCCGGAATCGTGGGGAGGCTTGGAACTGCCGCTTCTGTCGCAATCGATCATCTGGCAAGCGCTCAGCTATGGCGATTTAGGCGTCATTCAAGGGCTTCCGGGGGCCGGGGAGGCGTCTTCCCTCTTTCGTCTGTCTCCCGAGCACCGCGTGTGGCACCGGTACCGGGAGATGGCGAAAGGCGGATGGCCGACTGTCGCCTGGATCGACGAAGCGGAACAAAAAGAACCGCTGAAGGAAGCGATTCGCGTGCGCCGGCGCGGCAGCGGATATATTGTGGACGGG
Organism: Geobacillus sp. WSUCF1; assembly: GCF_000422025.1. NCBI lineage: Bacteria > Bacillati > Bacillota > Bacilli > Caryophanales > Anoxybacillaceae > Geobacillus > Geobacillus sp. WSUCF1. The sequence goes on from NZ_ATCO01000052.1 coordinate 8,175, forward strand.
GTGTCGTCTCCAGTCCGCTTGGCGTCGAAAGCCGACTGGGCGGTCATCGCCGCTAGGGACGAAGAAGAGGAAACGGTATTGCTCGCCTTTGATGAGCGAGTATGGGAGATCGAAGAAGGAGACATCAGGCTTGGGCTGCTGGCTGCCGGCATCGCTCGCCTTCGATTCGCAGAAGTGTACGCCGGTCCGGAACAACTCGTGGCCCGCGGCCCGGAAGCGGATGCATTGCTCAACCGCATGCGCGCCCGAAACCAAGTCATCGAAGCGGCGAAGGAAGTCGGCTTGATGGAGGCGGCGCTTGATTACACCATTGAATACACTGCGGGAAGAAAGGCGTTCGGACAGGAGATCGCCAAGTTCCAAGGGGTGTCATTTACGATCGCCGAAATGGCGTTCGAATGCCGCGGGGCGAAACTGCTTGTATGGCAAGCGGCCGCTGCAGTTGACCGAGGGGATGAACAGGCGGGCGGCTACGCCTGGAGCGCGTTGTCGCGAGCTCATCGTTCCCTGCGCTATGTCACCGATCAGGCCGTGCAAATGCTCGGCGGGCACGGGTACGTGCAAGAATACCCGGCTGAAAAATGGATGCGCGACGCCCAGGCGCAAGTGATGCTGTACGGCCGGGAAACGGATTGGCTCATCCGCCGCGGCGAACAGCTGCTGGGCAAACGGAAAGAGAGGGTGGCGCCATGATTTCCTTTGAATTCTCACCGCAGCAAAAACAAATCAAAGAACTCGTCCATTGGTTTGCTAAACATGAAGTGCGCCCGATCGCGCTGGAGGCCGACCGGCTCGGGCGGGTGCCGGACGAATGGCTGCAAAAAGTCAACAAAATGGGCATCCAGCTGAATGCGTCTTCGTTTGGCGGAGGGCGTGCTTCGGCTGATTCGGAAAAGAAAAAGGAGAAAAAAGAGCGCGAAGGCAACCGCGTGGCCGTCATCGCCGCTGAGGAGCTCGCGTGGGGATGCCCAGGCATCGCCCTTTCCCTTCCCGGCCCTGGCTTAGGCGGTCCGCCGATTCAATCGAGCGGCACGCCCGAGCAAAAGCAGCGGTTTTTGTCCATTTTCACGAAGGAGGAGCCGCGCTGGGGAGCTTACGCCTTGACGGAACCGGAAGCCGGCTCGGACGCGTCCGGCATCCGCACGACGGCGAAAAAAGTGGACGGCGGCTATCTCTTAAACGGGCAAAAAATTTTCATCACCAACGGCGCCCGCGCTTCTTGGGCCGTCGTGTTCGCCACGGTTGATCCGAAGTTGGGCCGCGCCGGGCACCGGGCGTTTGTCGTCGAAAAAGGGACGCCGGGATTTGTCGCGACCCGCACCGTCCATAAGATGGGTTTGCGCGCCAATGAAACGGCGGAGCTCTTGTTTGAAGACTGCTTTGTTCCTGATGAAAATTTGCTTGGCGGTGAAGAGCTGTACAGCGCAAACGAAAATCGCCCGTCCGGCTTCCAAGTGGCGATGAAAACGTTTGACAGCACGAGGCCGATCGTCGCGGCCATGGCCGTCGGCATCGCCCGCGCCGCCTATGAATATACGCTTGACATCGTTCGCAGCGAGTACCCGAAACAAGGACGGTTGTACTATGAAGCAGCCGCCCTGCTTGCCGAGGCGGAGCAAGAGATTGACGTTGCTCGCCTGTTGACGTGGGAAGCGGCGTGGAAAGCCGACATTGGCGAGCCGAATGCGATGGAAGCGGCTATCTGCAAGGCAGTGGCCGGGAAAATGGCGCTTCATGTATGCGCTATGTGCCTTGAACTGCTCGGGCCCGTCGGCCTTGACGGACATTTGGTCGAGAAATTGTACCGCGATGTGAAAGTGTTCGATATTTTCGAAGGCACGCAACAAATCCAACGCCTTGTCACCGCAAGGCGGTTGTATGCGCCATACGGGGTGCACGTATAGAAGAGCGAGGCGGCGACCCAAACATCTCCGCTCGCGGTGGAGAGCGATGATCATTTATGAAGTTGCCGGTTCGATCGAACGAAAGGGGGAATTCCGATGCCTTACGAAACGCTGCGCATCGAGCGGCGAAACAAAGGAGTCGCTTGGGTGATGATCGACAACCCGCCGGCGAACGCCATTAGCGAGCGATTAATGGAAGAATTGGAGAAAGCAGCCGATGAATTGGAAGCCGACCGCGGGGTGCGCGTTGTCGTCATCGCGTCGGCCCATCCGAAAACGTTTCTCGCCGGCGCTGATTTAAAGGATATGATTCAGCGAGGAACCCAGTTTGCCGGCAATGAAGCGGGCATCGCCGAACAAAGCGCCCGCATGCAGCGCTGCTTCGACCGATTCGCGACGATGCCGAAGCCGGTCATCGCGGCCATCAACGGCTACGCGCTCGGTGGCGGCTGCGAATTGGCGTTGGCTTGCGATTTCCGCATCATGGGCGGCGGCAAAATCGGCTTGACGGAAGTCTCGCTCGGCCTGATCCCTGGCGCGGGTGGCACGCAGCGGCTGACGCGCCTCGTCGGGCGGGCGAAAGCGACGGAACTCATTTTTCTCGCCAGACGGCTTGAACCGCAAGAAGCGCTCGAACTCGGCCTCATTCATCGCATCACGCCCCCGGAGCGGTTGGAAGAAGAGGCGGCGGCGTTTGCCGAGCAACTGTCAGAAGGGGCCGTACGGGCGATGGGGCTTGCCAAGCGGGCCATCTATGCGGCCGAAGGGCTTCCAGAAGACGGATTTGGCATCGAAGCGGCGTCATTTGCAGCAACGTTTAAGACAGGAGAGCCGGCGATTGGGCTGGCGGCGTTTTTCCAAAAGAAACAACCGCAATTTTTACGTTAAACGGAGGGATCACCGATGTCGTCATGGGCGGAACTGCTGAAAGGAAAAGTGGCGGTCGTCACCGGCGCCTCACGCGGCCTCGGGCGCGCGGATGCCTTGGCGCTTGCCGAAGCGGGAGCGGATGTCGTCATTACCGATATTTTGCTCGAATCGGATGAAGAAAGCAAACAGACGGCGCAAAAATATGGACCGCTCTCACAAGTGATGCAGAGTACAAAAGTGGTGTACGCCGAAAAGACAGCGGAAGACATTCGCGCCATGGGGCGGCGGGCGCTGGCTCTCAAAATGGACGTCACCGACCGTGAGCAAGTGAAAGAAGTGTTTGCCCGCGTCAAAGAAGAGTTTGGTTCCATTGATATTTTGGTCAACAACGCCGGCACGCTCGACCACGTTTCGCAAATCGAAAAGCAAAACGATGAGTTTTGGGAGCGCGATTTGCGGGTGAACCTGACCGGCACGTACAACTGTACAAAAGCGGTATGGCCGTATATGAAAGAGCAAGGATGGGGGCGGATCATCAACATGTCGTCTGTCGCCGGGACGCTTGGCGGCTTCGGCCAGGCGAGCTATTCGGCGACGAAAGGAGCGGTGCTGAGCTTTACGAAAAGCATGGCGCTTGAAGGGGCGCGCTACGGCATTACGGTGAACGCCATCGTCCCGGGCATCATCAACACGGAAGCGTTTCGCATGGGCAACCCGAAAATGAATGAGCGCATGATCCAGCGCACCGCGTTCCGCCGTCCGGGCGAGCCGGAAGACGTCGCCAATGCCATCGTGTTCCTTTGTTCCGATAAAGCGAAGTACATTACGGGGATTGGGTTGAATGTTTCAGGCGGCATCGAATTGTTTACGTTTTGACGAAACGGACGCCGCGCTTCGGGGCGTGCTGAAGGAAGTTCGATGTTCAGACAGAAAAGGAGGAGCGGCATGAGGGAAGTGGTGATTGTTGACGCCGTGCGCACGGCGATCGGCAAGAAAAAAGGGGCGCTCTCAAGCGTCCATCCGGTCGATTTGCTTGTTCCGGTGCTGCGGGCGCTTGTCGACCGAAATGGGCTGGATGCCGGCCTGGTGGAAGATGTCATCGTCGGCTGTGTGACAATGACCGGAGAGCAAGGGGGCAACATCGCCCGCCAAGCGGTGCTCGCCGCCGGATTTCCGGTCGGAGTGCCGGCGTTTTCCTTAAACCGGATGTGCGGCTCGAGCCAACAGGCGATTCATAGCGCGGCGCAGGCGATTTTGGCCGGCGACATCGACATCGCCATCGCCGCCGGGGTCGAAAGCATGACGCGCGTTCCGATGGGAAGCGACATGGGGCGGTTCAGCCGCCAGCTGACAAGTCGGTACAACATCGTGCCGCAAGGGATTTCTGCGGAGATGATCGCGAAAAAATGGGGGGTGTCTCGGGAAGAGCTTGATGCGTTTTCCTTGCAAAGCCATGAAAAAGCGGCGGCGGCAACCGACCGTGGGATGTTTGAGCGGGAAATCATTCCGCTTGACGTGCCGGGCGAGGAGGGGACGGTGTCCTTCACCCGCGACGAAGGGATCGGCGCGACACGTCGCTTGAAAAGCTGGCGGCGCTCAAGCCGTCGTTCCAGCCGAAAGATGGCGTCATTACGGCCGGCAACTCGAGTCAAGTGAGCGACGGCGCGGCCGGCGTGCTGCTCATGTCGGCAGAAAAGGCGGCAGCGCTTGGCTTGCGGCCTAGAGCCCGCATCGTCGCCCGCACGGTCGTCGGCGAAGATCCGATTTTGATGTTGACCGGCGTCATTCCCGCGACGCGCCGCGTGCTCGACAAAGCCGGGCTGCGTTTGGATGACATCGATGTGATCGAAATCAATGAAGCGTTCGCTTCCGTCGTCAAGGCGTGGGAGCGGGAGCTCGAGCCGGATATGGCAAAAGTCAATCCGCGCGGCGGGGCGATTGCCCTCGGCCATCCGCTCGGCGCGAGCGGAGCCCGGTTGATGACGACGCTGCTTCATGAGCTTGAGGACATGGACGGGAAATACGGATTGCAAGTGATGTGCATCGGCTTTGGCATGGCGACCGCCACCATTATTGAACGGCTGTAAAGCAGAGAGGAGGGAAGCCGTTTGCACGCGTCGATCGAAACGGCCAAACCAAAACCGGCCCGCGACTGGGCGGCGATTGGCGCGGCCATTGAAGAGGAGCTAGCCGCCATTACGGCGGGAAAACGACGGCGGAAAATCATCGCTGTGCTTGTCAAAAACGGGCTCGGCATGGTGCTGGGCGACGCCATCGCCCATAGGCTGCGGGGAAAGGGAGGGGACAACGACTATTGGCGCCATGTCGGCCGAAGGCTGCGCCTGGCGTTTGAGGAGCTCGGCCCGACGTTCATCAAGCTCGGGCAAGTGCTCGTCACCAGGCAAGATTTACTGCCGGAGCCGGTGACACTCGAGCTTGAGAAGCTGCTCGACCGGGTGCCGCCGATCGAGTTTGCCAAAATTCAATACATTCTCGAACGCGAGCTGTCCGACGGCCTCGAGACGTTTGAGTGGATCGACGAAACGCCCCTCGGTTCAGCGTCGCTCGCCCAAGTATACAAAGCGAAGCTGAAAGACGGTCCGGTCGTCGCCGTGAAAGTGGTGCGCCCGACGGTCGAAAAGCTGTTTCAAACCGATATCGCCATTATCAAAAAAATGGCCGCCCGCCTGCAAAAGCGGCTGCCGCCCGAGCTGCAGGCCGCCCTCGATCTTGGGGGGCTCGTGCAAGATTATTACAGCAGCGCCATGGATGAGCTCGACATGACGGAAGAAGCAAGAAAAATGCAAGAAATGAAGCAAAAGTACGAAAGGAGGGCTGAACATGTCACGGTTCCGCACGTGTATGAAGCGACGAAAAGCGTCTTGATCATGGAATACATTGACGGCTGGCTCATTAAAGACTTCCCTGTCGATTTTCTCACCTTCGAAGAGCGGGTCAACATCATGATCGATCTTGTCCATCATTACGTGCAAACGATGCTCGACGGCCATTATCATGCGGATGCCCACGGTTCCAACATTATGATTGACAAGCGGACGAAAAAGGCGGTCATCATCGACTGGGGGATGACCGGGCGGATGGACAGCGTGATGGCGCAAATTTTGATGCGTGTCATTTTGCACATCCAGCTCAACCAGGCGGAAGACGCCGCCGAAGTGTTTATGGAACTGATGTCGCCCACCATTTACACCGATGTTGTCAAATTGAAAGATGAACTGCGGACGTTGACGTTAAACTATGTGTCCGCCCATCAAGGGAGCAGCCGCTACAACTACGGCCGCCTCGTCCTTGAAGCGACGGCGATCGGGCTCCGCAACTACTGCAAAGTCCCGAACGGCTTGGCGCTTTGGGCGAAAGGATTTTCCGCCACCGAAGGGACGGCGCGCTGGATTTGCCCGGAAATTTCGTACGGCGAAGTCGTGGAGGCGTATGAAATTCCAATTTTAAAAAGCATCCTCGGAAAGCGCTTTAATTTTCGCGCCAACGCGAGTCTTGTCGCTGAAACGGCGGAAATGATCGCCACCTTCCCGCGCCGGTTCAACAAAGTGTTGGAGACGATGGCCGAAAACAAATGGCGCATGACCGTGCAAGTCCAAACCGACCCGGTGACGCGCAATACGCTCAACCAAATCGCCAACCGTTTGGCGCTTTCCCTCATCGCGTTTGCCATCATTATGGCCACCGGGTTTATTGTCGCCAGCATCCCGGGCGGAACGTTTCTCGGCATGGAGAAAACGACGATCGCCAACATCGGGTTGGCCGTTTCTGTCATCTTGGTCGTTTTCCTTGGCTGGCGGCTGTTCCGGACGCGCAAACAGCGGCCGCGATTTTAAAGAGGGAGGAAGGAACATGCGCGAGGAACAAGAAGAGCTGACGATGTCAAAGCGCATCGAAGCGTTTTACCGGCAAAGCGGCGGGCCGGGAAGCCCGACGATCCGGCGGTTGCTCGATAAGCATTTGCTGTATGGGAAAGACCACGGCCTGCCGGGGAAAAAGGAAGAGTTTGAGGATGTCATCCGCGATGTGTTTTTGCAAGACCATTCGACCCGGCCGCTCGTCATCGGCCTTTTCAAGCTGAAAGAAACGCTCAAGCAGGAATGGGACGCCTATTTGGATGCATTGCGGGGCCGCGGCATCCGTGAAGAGGAAGCGGATATGGCCGGCAAGCGGGCGTAATGGGCGGATGGAAAAGGAGGGAACGACATGGCAAAAGCCGCAGTATTGCACCGCTACGGGGAGCCGCTTTTCATCGAGGAAGTGGAAGTGGCAGCCCCGAAGCGCGGGGAAGTGAAAGTGAAACTGAAAGCAGCCGGCCTATGCCATAGCGATTGGCACGTCATCGACGGAACGCTCCCGCTGCCGCTGCCGATCGTGCTTGGTCATGAAGGGGCGGGCATCGTCGAAGAGGTCGGGGAAGGGGTGACAAGTGTCAAACAAGGCGACCATGTGGTGCTCAATTGGGTGCCGTCATGCGGGACGTGCAGCTATTGCCGCACCGGGCGGCCCGATCTATGCGAGGAGGCGGCAAGGCTGACGGCGACCGGGACCATGCCCGACGGGACGACGCGCTTTTCTTGGCAAGGGAAGCCAGTGTATCAGTTTTTAACAACCGGCGCGTTCAGTGAATATACCGTTGTGCCTGAGCAGGCCGTCATTCCGATTCGCCGCGACGTGCCGTTTGAAGTGGCCGCCTTGATCGGCTGCAGCGTCATCACCGGCGTCGGCGCCGCCATTCACACGGCCAAGGTGAGCCCGGGCAGCACGGTCGCGGTGATCGGCGCCGGCGGCGTCGGATTCAATATCATTCAAGGAGCCGCGTTAGCGGGGGCGAAACAAATTATAGCCATTGATGTCGTCGATGAAAAATTGGCGATGACGAAAACGTTCGGGGCGACGCACACCGTCAACGCCCGCGAGGACGATGCCGTCAGCGCCGTGCTCGACTTGACCGACGGCATCGGCGTCGACTATGCGTTTGAAGCGATCGGCCGCCCGGAGACGATGGCCGACGCATACAACATGACGCGAAAAGCGGGAACGACGGTCATCGTCGGCATCGCCGCGCCGCATGAAACGGTGGAGATCAACGCCTTTTCGCTGCCGTCCCAATCCAAAACGTTGACCGGTTCGTGGCTTGGCCAAGGCAATCCGCCGGTTGACTACCCGAAGCTGCTTGATTTGTACGCGGCGGGCAAGCTGAAGCTCGAACCGCTCATCAGCGCCGTCTATTCGCTCGACCAAATCAACGACGGATTCGCCGCCTTAAAGAGCGGGCAAAACATTCGCGGCATCATTCGCTTTGAAGAATGAGACGACAAGCCGCCCCGCGTGCGTTTGGGTGAACAAACAAGAGAAGCTGTTGGGCGGTCGGAAAGAGGGCGTTCCATCCGCCCTTGGACGAAAACGGGAAGGCCGGTGTTTGGACGGGCAAACAAGGGGATCGAAAAAACGTGGAACGATCGAGACGAGAGGGGGATTGACATGCCGGTGTTTCAAAGCGAGCAGGAAGTATACGACGTTCTCGGCCGCTTTTTTGAACGCGTGGCCGAAACGGAAGAGTCAAAAGAATTGATTGCGGCGACGGAGCTCGGGCCCGGATATGACGCGTTTGTCCAATACATTTTCCATAAGCCGGAAGCGAAAATTACATGGGCGCAGGAAAACAGGAAATTGAAAATTGTCTGCGGCGAAACAGCGCTGCGCCCGGAGCTCATTTTTGAGCAGACGGCGGATGTCGGGCATAAATTTTGGCTCGGGAAGCTCGATTTGCAGCAGGCGCTCGCCCGCCAGCAAATCAAAGTGCAAGGGCCGCTTGTGAACGCCTTGAAAGTATTGCCGCAGCTTGACGCCATTTACCCGGCGTACCGCGAATATTTGCAGGAAATCGGACGGAGCGACTTGTTGCTATAGCAGGCGAGCTTGGGAATGCATGGCGGGATGTCGCCAGGGGGCGCTGTAAGCACTTGAAAATGCGCTGTCTCCATCGGCTTTGCGCCCGATATAGCGGTTGGGAAAGGAGAAACGACGATGATTTCTATGAAAACAACAGAAGCTGGTTTATGGATTGGAGGAGAATGGCGGCCGGCGGCGGATGGCGCGATGTTTGACGTCATCGACCCGGCGACAGGCCAAGTGACGGCCCGTGTGGCCAACGCCGGGGAAAAAGATGTCGACGCAGCGGTCGCCATCGCCGAAGAGGCGTTTTCGGACCGGCGTTGGCTGTCGATTCCGCCGCTCGAACGCGGGCGCATCTTGCGGCGCATCGCCGAACTGATCCGCCAGCACCACTACGAACTGGCGCAACTCATGACGCGGGAAAACGGCATGCCGATCAATCTAGCGTTGTTTATTGAAATTCCGCTTGCCGCCGACTGCTTCGACTTTTTCGCCTCGCTCGTCGTCAAGCCGCAAGGGGAGGTGCTGCCGTTTTCCGTCGCCGGCTCGGCGCCGGATTATATGGCGTGGACGATGAAGGAGCCGATCGGGGTGGCTGGGCTCATCACCCCGTGGAACTTTCCGCTTTTGATGCCGTCATGGAAAATCGCCCCAGCGCTCGCTGCCGGCTGTACGATGGTGTTAAAACCGGCGCCGGAAACGCCGCTGACGGCGTTGAAGCTTGCTGAGATTTGCCATGAGGCCGGCGTGCCGGAAGGCGTCATCAACGTCCTGCCTGGACTCGATGAGGCCGGAAAAGCGCTCGTCAGCCACCCTGGCGTGCCGAAAATCGCGTTTACCGGCGAGACGGCGACCGGCCGCCATATTTTGCAAGCGGCCGCGCCGCACATCAAACGGGTGACGCTCGAGCTCGGCGGCAAGTCGCCGAACATCATCTTTGCCGACGCGACTTGGAACAGGCGGCGAAAAGCGCGCTGTTTGGCGTGTTCTACAACTCCGGGCAAGTGTGCCAAGCGGGAAGCCGCATTTTAGTCGAACGGTCGGTTTACGAAACGTTTGTCGAGCTGTTGGCCAGCAAAGCGAAAAAGCTGAAAGTCGGGCCTGGCGTGGATGCGCGCAGCGACCTTGGCCCCGTCATCAGCCGGGAGCAATACGAGAAAGTGTTGCGCTACATTGACATCGGCAAGCAGGAAGGAGCACGGCTCGCGGCGGGCGGAAGAGCTTTGGAGGGGCTTGGCGGCGGCTATTTCATCGAACCGACGGTTTTTGCCGATGTATCGCCATCGATGCGCATCGCCTGTGAAGAAATTTTCGGGCCGGTCGCCGCTGTCATTCCGTTTCAAGATGAAGAGGAAGCCGCCTCCATTGCCAACGATACGATTTACGGCTTGGCGGCGGCGGTTTGGACGAATGACATCAAACGGGCGCTCCGCTTAGCGCGGCGGGTGAAAAGCGGAACCGTGTGGATCAACACGTACCAAGTGCTGTCGCCGACTGCGCCGTTTGGCGGGTACAAGCAAAGCGGCCTCGGGAGAGAGCTTGGCATGCAGGCGCTTGATGCCTATTTCGAGACGAAAACGGTTATTTGCGACTTGAATGACCGGCCGATGACGTTGTTTTAACAGCAGGGGAAAACCTTGTCGGAACGTTTTTACTTTCGAAGGACATTCGGACGGATCGATTTCATCAAAGCTGAACGATATAAGGAGGGAATAATGATGGTCCATCATGACGGCTTTCAAACTGTGAAAGCAACGATTGACTGGGAGCATCCGATGTATAAGTTGTATGAAAAAGCGAAGCGGAACGGCAAATGGAACCCAGCCGACATCGACTTCAGCCAAGATCAGAAGGATTTTGCCAGCTTGACGAGCGAAGAAAAAATTTCCGCGCTGCCGCTTGTTGCCGGTTTCTCGGCCGGCGAAGAGGCGGTGACGCTCGACATTTTGCCGATGGCCCACGCCCTCGCGCGCCAAGGGCGGCTGGAGGATGTCTTGTTTTTGACGACGTTTATGCATGATGAAGCGAAACATGTCGAGATGTTTTCCCGCTGGCAGCAGGCGGTCGGCATCGGGCAAATGGATTTGTCCGTCTTCCATAACGATGATTACAAACGCATCTTTTATGAAGCGCTGCCGGAAGCGATGAACCGTCTGTACACCGACGACTCGCCGGAAGCGGTCATCCGCGCCGCCACCGTCTACAACATGATCGTCGAAGGGACGCTTGCCGAATCAGGCTATTACACGTTCCGACAAATTTATAAAAAAGCCGGGCTGTTCCCTGGCCTTTTGCAAGGGATCGATTACTTGAACATGGATGAAGGCCGCCATATCCAATTCGGCCTTTATACGATCCAGCGGCTCGTCAATGAAAATGAGCGGTATTACGAGTTGTTTATCCAGTATATGGATGAATTATGGCCGCATGTCATCGGCTATGTCGCCTATTTGACCGAGCTCGGAAAGCGCCAGCAGCAGCTCGCCCGCACATATGCGCTCGAGATCGACTATGATTTGTTGAATCGATATGTGGTGAAACAGTTCAACCTCCGCAAAAAGCAAATCAGCCGCACGAAGCGCGTCGACGTCGTTGAGGAGCTCGAAAAAACGGCTGCTGAGTCATGAGCGGACGGGCGGGTGGCCCCCTCCCCCCGCCCGCATCTAGAAAAGGTCGGTGATTTGGAGAAAATGCACCAGCAAGGAGCAGCTTGGTCAACAGCTCTTTCGTGCATTCGGGGACCCATCTTTTTGAAGAAAACGCGGCTTTTCACCAATCTTCTAAAAAAACAGGGGAGAAAGCGTCTCATCCAGTATTTTTCCAGCTTGGGCGCGAAATAGGTGCGAGGGAGGGCGCAGCCGGTTTGTGCGGCATGTGGGCAAGACCGCTGCTGCCTTCAAGGGGAGCAAGGTATTTATTTTGGGGGGAATAGGGATGAATCAAAGCTTGTCGGATGAAGGAACACAAAGGGGGCATGAAAAAATGGGGAGCTTGTTTGCGGTCAATCCAAAACGATTTGCCATTGCGGGTGGGACGGGATTTCTCGCCGTCATCGCTTTGGTTGCCATGTTGCTTCTGTCAGGGACGGCGTTTGCGGCGTTTCCGCTTTCAGGAGTTGGGGGATTTACGATCAGCGCTGATAAAATTACGGGAACCGGGTTTAAACTGTATCCCGCCATCGGTGAAACCGAACAAAGAGGGGCTTGGGGACAGGCCGCCGTCGACTTGGCGTCGGCGAACATCACCAATTTGGTGCTGACGAAAAACATCAACACCGAATCGGCTCTCGGCGCTTACGGCATTAAAAGCATCGATGTTGTCGTTACCGGCGGCAATGTGAGCGGGCAAAATTTAAAATTGCGCGTCACCGGCATTCAAGCGGACAGCACGTCATTTGCCGGCTTGGAGACGCAAGAGCATAAAACCGACAACCCGCTCAATGTTATCGATTTGAGCGCGCCGAGCTTGACTCTTGACAAACCGAGCTTGAACACGCATTACATGTCGGCTGGGTCGATCACGATTCCGAACATGAAGTTGAAAGTGATCGCCAACATGAAGGACGGAAGCCGTGTCGGCGACTTTTAATCCGGTCTGATCATCATTTGAATGAGAGCGGTTCATCTCCTATTCCTCCCAAAATGAATTGGATGATCTGTGATCTTGTTCCTTGTGTCGAAAGTTGCATCAACTGTGGATCAAAGGGGTGACGGAAAGAGGGACGGCGGAGTGTTCAGCTTGTCCGCTGCTGTCACTTGCCGAGAGAGAAGATGAAAACGGGTAAAGGGAGGCAAGACCATGGGAAAGATGTTCGAGATTGGGCAAATTGCGGTCATAGGGGCGCTGACGGGCGCGTTTATCGGCGGAATCGTGCTCCAAGGAGGGATTGAAGGAGCGCTGTGGGGTGGACTGGCGCTGGCCGCTGTTCTCGCGGCGGCCGTTTGGCCGCTTCTCGAACGCCCAACTGCTTTGATGCGAGCGAAATATGGAGCGGCGGCTTTTTTGCCCGGCATGCTTGTTGGCGGGAGTCAATGGCTGTCGATCGGGGTTGTTGGGGCAGCGGTGGGAGGGGCGGCGAGCAGCGCGCTGGCTGCTTTTGTTGCCTCTCGCCTCATCGTGCGCCAGGAAGAACAAGGCCGTTATATCCGCACGCGTTTTCATTACGTCTGGCTGTTTTTTGGTGGATCCCTCGTGACGTTTTTCGCTTTAAACGCCCTGTTTGTCGCTGAGAGGGCGGCGCCGTGGCAAACATGGGCGCGATCGATTCCGATGGCCGTTCAGTCCTCCATCGTTCTTGCCTTCGTGTTGCTTGGATATATGATTTGCATCGGCTGGCAAAAGAGAAAGACCGAGACATGGCGGCAAGCGCGGTCGGCTGCCCGCCGGGCGGGGGGAGCGCTGCTGGTTGGAGGGTTGCTGCTTATCGCCGCCGCTTCGATGTTCCATTATGGCCTTTGGTCTGTTCACGATGCAGCCCGCTTTGTCGGGCCGCTGTTGTCGTATGCCTTAGGTTGGATGCTGCCGTGCGCCGTCGGGCTTTTGCTTGCTAAAAACCGCTATCGTCCTGTGTTAGGATCGGTGCTCGGGATGATTGGCGCGATATTCGTCTTGATCGTTGGCATTAGCGTGTTTCCGATGTTGCTGCTTCCTGGAAGCGGGCTGATGTGGGCTGGGCTGGTCACGGGGCTGGTGATGATCGTTTTGTCCATTTTAAGCATGATCAAACCGCAAAGCCATGTCACCATCGGCAGCTTTCTTATTCTTGCTTCCATTCTGTCTTTCGTCGGTGCAGCAGGAGGTCTGATCATCGGAGGGGTGATCGGGCTTTTAGGAGGTGCGCTTGTGGTCGGATGGAGCGGGAAACAGGAAGAAAAAACAAGCAGTGATTCTTCTCCCCCCGCCTCTCCGATCCCGCCGCATTCGCCAACGATGACAGGATAAAGGAGGAACCCAATGAAATCCATCAAATGGCTCAAAATGTCGTTTCTTGCGTTGCTGCTTCTCCTCTGCTTGCCGCTTGGCGGTTCGCGTTCACTCGCTGCAGGGGAGGAACAAGGATTTGTCATTCATGCTGATAAAGTCGTCGGCATCCTCGATTTAGGGGGCATTATCCTTGGTTCGCCGAAAGTGATCGTCGGCAAGCTTCCGATTGCGTTCATCCAAGCAGACATCAGCGGATTGTCAATGGAACGGGCCATCGACACGCCGCAAGGAACCATCGTGCTGTCGATTCGCTCGGAAGGAACAGCGAGCGCCACTTGGATGAAGCTCGATGTGACGAAATTGAAGTTCGGGGGCCTTTGCTTGGATGGGTTTCCCATTAAGCAGTGCTTGAGAGACGTCACGTTGGTGGCGACGAAGATGACGGCCTCCCGTCTCTCCATCCCCGGCATGTCGCTGTCGGCCTCATTTTCTGGTGCAACTCTAGCGCAAGCGGAGCAAAGCGCACTCGAACAAACAGATCTCGCGCAAGAAGCGGAACGGCTCATCTGGCAGCTGGATGAACAAAAGCAAGGCGATAACAGCGCCGCCCGTATGGTTGAGACGCTGCAAGCAAACGTCCCAGCGTTGGAGAAGCGTGTCAAGGCGAGAACGGATGAATGGGGGACGCTCGCAGAAAAGCTGAACGCTGTTTCGGCTTCTCTCCAACAGCTTGAACGGGCCATGGCGGGCGGACAAACAGCTGGAAGCGAAGAAAGAGCGCAATATGAAGAAATCAAGGTTCGACTGCAGGAGTGGAACGAAATGATCGATCAACAAACGGCCGCCATCCGCCAAGATATCGAGAAATGGAAGGAACAAGACGCTCTATGGAAGAACGCAGTTTCGTATGCAACAGAAACGTTGAAGCTTGGAGAACAATCAAAAGCGATGAATCTTCTTTCGGCTTTGCGCTCGTCGCTTGATCGCGTCAAACAACAGCTTGACAAGCTGGAAACGGACGGAGCAGTTTGGCGCAAAACGGCGAACGAGCTTGAACAGCGGCTGAATGCAGTAGTTGAATGGTGGAAGTCCAAACCGGCTGCCGAAGCGAACAGCGCGGACGGACGTTCTCAGCCCCCGCTTCCTTCGCCGGGAGCAGATGAGGAAGGGAAACGGTAAAGACATAGAAGGTTGGTAATGATAGAAAAGAAATGCTCTTCTTGAACTGCGAAACTCTACAACGCTTTTTTCACTTGAAAGCGACAAGTTCGCGCAATGGTGGTTTTTTCACCAACCTTATAGAAAACAAGAGGGCAAGGCGTTTGGCTCCTTGCCCTGTTGGTGTGGACCGATTTCAGCAAGAAGCGCGCATGCCGACGCTACGGTGAACTACCCACCACCT
>NZ_ATCO01000053.1:0-14048 GCF_000422025.1 Geobacillus sp. WSUCF1
TTTATCGTACCTATGAGGGATTGAAACGCAGAAAATGCCTTTTCCACTTCCGCCAACACTCTTTGTTTTTATCGTACCTATGAGGGATTAAAACTTATCCAACTCCCCGTCTTCCACACATATCTGAATCGCGTTTTCACCCACGCAATTTGGTGATCTTTTCTCCTCTTGTGCTGTCTTCGCTGGCAATGTGGAGATGACCCACCATCTTCCCTTGATCCTCGCCACGCGCAAAACTTCTTCTTCGTTCTGTTTTTCTCGCGGCAGCTTTGTTCGATGCGCTATACTTGGATAGAAGGAGCAACATTTGTTTGCTTCCGGATGGGCGTTTGTTTTTGCTTTTTCACGATGGGGGCAAGCAAAGGAAAGAAAGGGGAACGGTTATGCGCTGCAAGCTTCGCGATCTCGGTTTTTCCATCGGCACGCTTCCGACAGGGGAGCGCAATCAAATCACCGATGTGCCCGGGGTAAGGGTGGGGCATGTGACGATTCGCGAGGACATCGATGAACGGACGGTGATCCGCACCGGGGTGACGGCGGTGCTGCCGCATGGGGGCAACTGGTTTTTGGAGAAAGTGCCTGCGGCTTGTTTTGTGCTGAATGGGTTTGGGAAAACGGCTGGACTCGTGCAAGTCGAGGAGCTTGGGACGATCGAGTCGCCGATTATGCTGACGAATACGTTCAGCGTCGGGGCGGTTTGGCAAGGGACGCTGGAATATATGTTGGAGGCGACGCCGGAGATTGGGGATGTGACGGGGTCGGTCAACATTGTCGTCGGGGAATGCAATGACAGCTATTTGAATACAGCGCGGGTGATGGCGGTGACGAAGGAGCATGCGAAAGAGGCGATTGCCGCGGCGCGGGTGGAGATGGAAGAAGGGGCGGTTGGCGCGGGTACGGGGATGATGTGTTTCGGGTGGAAAGGAGGCATTGGCAGCTCGTCGCGGATCGCGGGCGGGATGTATACAGTCGGGGCGTTGGTCGTGAGCAACTTTGGACGGCGCGAGGAGCTGCGGTTGGCGCCGTATGTGCCGCCGTCGTTTGATGAGCGGGACGTGCCGCCTGGGTCGATTATGATGATCGTGGCGACTGATGCGCCGCTTGATGCGCGGCAGTTGAAGCGGCTGGCGCGGCGGGCGGCGGTGGGGCTCGGGCGGACGGGAAGCTGCGTCCATCACGGGAGCGGCGACATTGTCATTGCGTTTTCCAATGCTTATACCATTCCCCATTTTTCGGATTCTGCTCTTCAACCGTTCCCTCCGCTCGTCCGTGATGACGCGCCGCTTATGAATGAGCTGTTCCAGGCGGCGATTGAGGCGACCGAGGAAGCGATTTGGAATTCGCTCACGACGGCCGAGACGACGACCGGGCGCAACGGGCGGGTTGGGGAGGCGATTCCGTATTCGCTGCTTCGACGGATGGGAGAATGATCGAAAACGGCCTGAAAGGGATTCCTCTCAGGTCGTTTATTTATGATCTTGGCCGCGCTGTCAGTGCCGGATGTGAAGGCGGTGCGCCCAGGCGGCGATTTTTTCTTTCATGTCTTCACGCCATGCGCGGTCGTGGGTGGTGGATCCGACCAAAGCCCCTGTGGCGATGAGGAGCAGCCCTGACAAGGCGAAAATGGCCGAAATGGATGCGAATCCTGCGATGGCTCCCGCTGCCGTCGGACCAGCGAGGTTGCCGAGAAAGCGGGAGCTGGCTGTGACGCCGAACACGCGGCCTTGGATGCGGCGCGGGCATTGCGCGTTGATCAGCGCTTGAAGGGCAGGCCATACCCCGCCGACGACAAGCCCTTGCAAGAAGCGCCAGACGTACAATTCATAAAGATGGTCCGTCCATACTTGCGGCAAGGCGAACAGGCCGGAGAGCAGAAGCAACATCGGCAGTGTTTTCTCCTGCCCGATCCGGTCGCCGAGCTTGCCTAAATACGGCGCGCCGATGATCGTGCGATGCCGGTGATCGAGGAGGCGAGCCCTGATAGAAATGCGAGATTGCGAGAATCGCCGACGAGCGACTGGACGAAAATCGTCATCATCGAGTTGACGCCAAGAACGGCGATTTGCACGAGAAAGGTGGCGACAAACAAGATGACGAGCGGCCGATGGGCGAATACTTCTTTGAAACTGGCATGGCGCTCTTGCGTCTGCGGCGCGACGGGGTCTTTGTCGAGCCAAAAGACGACAGGAAGCAATGTCGCCAAAATGCAAAACCCGGTCACGAGAAACACCGGGCGGAAGCCGAACCAATCGGATAAGGCGCCGCCGATGAGCGGCCCGATGATGTTGCCGGCGATGCTTCCCGTCTGCAGCGTCCCGAGCGCCTCGCCGCTATGGTCTTTTGGCACGACGCGCGCCAAGTACGAAAACGAGACGGTGATGAATCCCGAGAAAAAGCCGACCAAAAAGCGAAGAACAAGCAGCGCCATCGGCGAATGGGCGAACGCCATGCAGCTGGTGATCAGCCCCATGCCAATCCCCGCGCGGATGAGGTTGGCGCGCTGGCCGTACTTGTCGGCGAACATGCCCCAAATCGGCGCCATGATGGCCGCTGACAAAAACGTTGCCGAAAAGACAAGACCAGTCCAGACGCTCAACGAATGGCGCTCCGTGACGCCCATTTCCCACAACAGCAGCGACAAAAACGGAATGACCATCGTCATTCCCGCCGACACCATGAAATTGCACAGCCAAAGGATGCGGACGCTTCGTTTCCAGTTCAAGGCAGGTCATCTCCTGTATTCTTTCGTCTCTCTAATTAATTTTAGCACGATGGAAAAACAAAGGAAACGATTTTGCTTATCAATGGGGCAAGACCATGGCATCGGGCATCGTTCAGGCTTGTCGCGGGCTGCATGTGCTTTTGGCCGCCGCTTGTCCAAGGGAGCGAAACAAACGAATCCCCCTTGCCAACTCGGCAAGGGGGTGATCTATGTCAAAAGGGGGGAGGGGAAAATTAGGCGTTATGCGCTTGGGCGTCTTTCCATTTCGCCAGTTCACGTTCGACTTCTTCGTCAAACGGCAAAGGGGACAACACGGCGTTCGTTCCGAATCGGGCGGCTGCCGCTTCGGCTTCTAACGCGATGACGCGCTCTTCCATGCGGGCGAATCCGCGCAGCGCCTCGTCGGCGGAAAAGGAGGCGAGCGCCGAGTCGATTTGCTTCAACGCTTGCGCGGCGTTAACGCGGGTAGCGAGCTCCAGCTGCTTAGCTGCGAGCTCGTCGTACCGCTCGCGCAGTTGGTTTAGACGGTTGGCGACTTCCGCCGTTTTCGCTTTGATGGCGTCGTATTGTTGTTTGTACGCCTCCAGCTTTTTCTCATACAGCAGCTTGTCGCGCAAAGCGAGTTTGGCGACGGCTTCTTCGTTGCGCTCGAGCGCCAATTTCGCTTGGCGGCTCCGTTTTTCAATCGTCGCCTCCGATTGGGCAATGAGCGTCTCATAGCGCCGCTCGGCGACCCATTGCTGGGCGAGCGCTTGGCGCCCTCGTTCTAGCTGTTCTTCAAGTTCGCGCAAATATTGTTTCGTCATGGCGACAGGGTCTTCCCAGCGGTCGATTTGTTCGTTCACTTCAGCGAGAACGATTGTCTTCATTCGGCGAAAAATGCCCATTTGTTTGTGCCTCCTTTTGAATCGTTTTTTCCCATTCATCGAGCCAATCGGCGGAAACGGATGGCGCCGCTGGCATCAACGCCTCAACAGCAGATGGTTTGCGCGCTTGGCGACGTCCCAAGGCGTACACCGCGGCCAGTGCAAGCAAAAGCAACACCCATTTCGGCAGCAACGCCGCAATTCCGAGCGCGACGAGCACCCAGCCGATCCAGCGCTTCGACCGCGCCGCGGCGAGCCATACGGCCCCGGCGGCGGCAAGCAAAAGAGGAATGAGCCACTTTAGGAACAACATCGGCATCATCCAGCCATCGCGCCGCTCCATGATGAACTCCCGATGGGGATGACCGAATCCGCCCGGCATGCCGTCAAACGGAGCGCCCGGACGCCCGTGCGCCATCACTTCATGCGGAGCGAGAACGTGAAACAGGCTGACCCCCGCGAGAGCGACAAAGGCGAGCAGAAACACCGCTCGAGCTTTTTTCAATCTCGTCACCTCCTTTTGTGTGGTGGACTGGCTTACGGTTTGTATTGTAGAAGGGGAAGGAGAAAATTAGGTGAAAAGCGAATGTTTTTTGAAGGGGTTTTGAGCATATCCTCCATTAGGGGGATCCACGCAAGATGGACGAGGATTTTCGCATGACATGGCGGGGGAGGAAGGAAAGACGTGGTTCGGTCGTATGGGGTTGATGTGGGCGGCGCTTTGTTGGTGTTGTTGTTTTCCTTTTTGTTTCCGACGTTTTATGTTGGATATTATGCGTACAGCTCGTTTTTGGGGTTTGCCATCGGTTCGTTGATCGTCGGCTTGGCGAGAATTCGCTGGCATCCGCAGGCGCGGTTCGGCGGTACTCTGATCGGTTCGTTCCTCATCATCGCGGTGTCTGTCCTCATCATCCGCCTGTTTCCGATCGAAATCCGCGATGTCGGAGACTTGGTTATGCAGTATATCAACGCGGTTGTGAATGCGTTGATATATTTGGCATTCTCCACGCCCTCCACCTGTTGCATCGCCTGAAGCAGGGCGACGTTCCGTTTGCGAAAAAACGCTGAAGCGGCTCATAACGCCTGTCTCACCGTTCAAGAATCATTAGTTGAAATGTGAGGAAGAACATGAAAAACTGTTCTCCATCATTGTCCCTTGCATCAGAGAGAAATCATGAAAGAATGATAACGATGGCAAGGTCGATAGAAAAAAACAAGCTTCTGAAGCAATTACGCTTCAGAAGCTTGTTCGACGGCCGTGGCAAATTGGCGGCGATGTTGGATAGTCAAATAAACGAGTGTTCCCATCATCATGGCAACAACAAATAGAAGCAGCTTGCCGATGTTTTCCCACATAAACGAGAAATCACCGCTTGAGATGACCGCTTTCAATCCGAAAACCGAATACGTCATCGGAAGCCATGCGTTAAAGTGTTGCAACGAGCGTGGAATCAGTTCGAGCGGGAATGTTCCCGCGCTTGTTGTCAATTGCAAAATCAGCACGACAATCGCGATAAATCTTCCTGGATCGCCGAACACGGTAACAAGAAATTGAATGACAGATAAAAATGTGATGCTAGTGACAATGCTAAACACGATAAAGAGCGGGACGCTTTTTACGTGTAAATCGAGTCCAACCAGCAACACGACATCCGCCAGCAGTGCTTGCAAAATCCCAACGCCGATCAAGACGCCGAATTTAGCCAAAAACCAATGCAATGGCGAACGTGGAACCCCTGCTGGTTCGCGAAGCGGAAAGACGATGGAAAGCAACAGCGCACCCACAAACAATCCGAGTGACAAGAAGTACGGCGTAAACCCTGTTCCGTAGTTCGGCACTTTATTGATTTCTTCCTTGTGGAGATTCACTGGTTGGGCAAACATGTCGTAGACAGCCTCATTGGCCTTGACATCGCTTGCTTGTTCGGCTCCTTCTTTCAACTTATTCGCCAATTCTTTTGAGCCGTCTGTCAGTTGGTTGACACCATCTTGCAAATGTTTTGTCCCGTTCGTTAATTCCTTCGTTCCATCCGCTACTTGTTGTGAACCGTTTGCCAACCGACGCGTGCCATCTTGAAGCTGATCTGCTCCTTGAGCCAATGTTTGCAGGCCTGAAGAAAGTGTTCCACTGCCATGGGCAAGCTGGCTTGCTCCTTGTGCAGCTTCTTGCATTTTTTCATACATTGTGTTCATGCCGCTGACGAGTTGTTCTTGGCCATTCGCCAGTGCGTCTGCTCCATTGACAAGTTGTTGTTGACCGGCAAGCAGTTTGTCGATTCCGCGATCGAGAGCGATATGCCCTTCGTGCAGCTGTCGGGCTCCTTCGTGCAAAGAAGAGGCTCCAGAGTGCAACGATTGGGCGCCGCTATTTAACTGTGCAAGGCCGTTTTTGACTTGTTGGCTTCCTGATGATAGCTTCATGATCTGCTGTTTTAATTGTTCGTATACGGCTCTCTGTTGCGCTTGGGGAGTTGCCTTGATGAGCGCATCCAACTGTGTGTCCAACTGCTCAAGACCGTTTGCGACTTGTGCTGCTCCTGTTTGAACTTGTGCGGCTCCTTCCTGCCACTGAGCCAGTGAAGCTGTGAGCTTTGCCGCTCCATCGCTCAATTGTTCAGATCCTTGTAAAAGTTGCGGAATGCGGGCGTCGAGCGCTTGCATCCCCTCATATACGCGTCTTGTCCCTGAAGCAAGATTCGCTGTTCCTTGTTGAGCCTGCTTGGCTCCGGAGAGGAGTTTCTCTTGCCCAGCGGTCATTTGTTTCATCCCGTTGTAAAGCGTTTCGATTCCGGTTTGAACTTGCAATGAGCCACTGGCAGCTTGGTGCAGTCCGTCAGTAAAGCTCACGGATTTTTCCGCGAGTGTCGCTAAATGGTGATATAACGTTTCACTTCCGTCTTGTGCTTTTTTCATGCCATCATACAGTCGGTTTGTTCCGTTTTGTGCTTGGCTGAGTCCGTCATGCAGTTGTGCGGCTCCGTCGCTCGCTTTTGTCAATCCGTCAGCGACGGTTTGAATCGTATCAAACATGCTTTCGGCATATGTTTCTGTTATGGCGTTCGCTACTTCGTTTTTTATTTTTTCAACTGCAGTTTGACCGATTTGTGCCGATAGAAAGTTAAATCCCTCATTCGGTTTGTAAATGAGCTCCAGTTTTTTCGGATGATCGTCTTGCAGCGTTGTCGCATTCCGGGAAAAATCGTCAGGGATTTGAATGAGCATATAATATTTTTGTTCTTTTAACCCTTTTTCCCCTTCATGTTCGGTTACAAAATGCCAGTCAAACTGTTTGTTCTCTTTTAACTTCTCGACGAGATCTTTTCCAAGATGAATCTCCTTTCCGTCGAGCATTGCCCCTTTGTCTTGGTTGACTACAGCGACGGGAAGTTCATCCAAATGATTGTATGGATCCCAAAATGCCCATAGAAACATGCCGCTGTATAGAAGAGGGATGAATAATACAGCTATGACAGGAATCAGTACTTTGCGGTTGGTCAGAATGGCCTTCCATTCTTTCAACCATAATTGAAATGCGTGCATGCCCGAACCTCCTTTGTTTATAATTATGACTGATTTGTCCATTTAGTCATTTTTAGCCCAAAAAGTGAAGGATTATCATGGAGACAATCCTTTCAGCAAATACAGATCAAACAGTTCGGCAATGGTTTGTTGAGACAATGGTTCGTGCTCTTTTTCCCATTCAATGCTTAGTGCGATGTACATTTTAAACATGAAAAATGCCGTCAACTCAGGATCGCAAGGGCGAATTTCTCCTTTTGCCATCGCTTCTTCAATTTTTTCGCGAATATAGGCAATCATTTCGCGATCAAGGCGTTTCATCACCTCTCGTACAGCTGCGGTGCCAATATCGCGAACTTCCTGCAAAAGTTTGATGGTTAATTCATGTTCCTGGCGGAACGTAAAAATACGTTGCAAGGCGCGTTGGACGTTTTCGCTGAACGGCAAACGATCATCCATAGCCGCATCCGCTTCATGCTTAATTTCGGATATAACAGAGGAAACGATATGGTCAAGCAACTCTTCTTTGCTTTTGAAAAATGTATAAATCGTTCCTTTCCCGACATTAGCCATCTTCGCTACTTGATCCATTGTCGTTGCTTTGTAGCCGAACAGCGAAAATGATTGGGTGGCGGCATCAATAATTTGTTGTTTTTTATCCGACATGGGCATTCATCCTTTGTTTTGACTAAATGGACGATTTGGTCATCACGTTTTAAATCATAACATGAATACGTTCGATTCGCAACAACAATATTTATGTTTCGTTTTTCTCACTCGACGGCGCGTTCTGTTGGGGGAAGGAAGCCTTGGCCTTGCTGTTTTGTCCCCCGGATTTAGCAAGGAAGACGAACAAGAAATTCGGTTCCTTCCCCGATTTGACTATGGACGTGGATCGCGCCGCCGTGGGCGTCGACGATCCATTTGGCGATCGACAGCCCGAGGCCGTGGCCGCCTTGTTGGCGAGAGCGCGCTTTGTCGACGCGGTAAAAGCGGTCGAAAATGCGGCCGATGTCTTCCGACGGAATACCGATGCCAGTGTCCTTGACGGAAAGAAACACGTGCTTTGGCTCGGTGCGGATCGACAGCGTCACCTCGCCGCCTTCGGGGGTGTATTTGATCGCGTTGTCAAGCAAAATGTACAACAGCTGCGTCAATTTGTCCGGGTCGGCGGTGACAATCGCCTGCTCGGGAGCGTGAAAATGCATCGTAATCTGTTTTTTTGCCGCCAGTTCCGACATGAGCTGGAACGTGCGCTCGGCGTGCGGGCGGAAATCGAACGTTTGTTTTGAAAGCTCCAGCGCGGCGTGTTTCGCATCCGCGCGGGCGAGCGTCAACAAGTCGTTCATCAGTTTCGTGATTCGCTTCAATTCGTCACGCAGGCGGTCGAGCAAGCGGCGGGCAAAGTCGTTTTTCATCACATCCTCCTCAAGCGAAAGCGCCTCGACGGACGAGAAGACGACGCTGAGCGGCGTCCGCAGCTCGTGCGAGGCGTCGGCGACGAACTGGCGCTGCCGCTCGTACGCTTCTTCAATCGGTGCGAGCGCGCGCTTGGACATAAAGAAGCTGAGCGCGACGCCGACGGCAAGAAACAAAACGGCCAAGCCGATGAGCACAATGAGCAGCCAATGGAACACGCCGAAAAACGACGTGACGTCCATGCCGATATACAGCATGCCCACGAAATCGCCGTGGATGACGAGCGGACGGGCGGCGGCGAGCACGCGCCAGTCGCGGGCCGCTTCGCGCGCGAGGCCGGGCATATGTTCCGGCAAAGAGACGCTCATGTAGACGGGAGCGCGCTCATTTGCCTTGAGATGGGACAAGGCGTTTAAAAAATACGGGCGCAGGCGCGGGTGGACTTCATCCCCCGCGAGCAGGCTGCCGTCTGGGCCGATGACGTAAAAAAAGAGTTGGTCTTCGCTTAACAAAATGACATTTTCATCATCAAACAAGTCGAAATTGCTTTGCTTGAGCAGCACTTGTTCGATCGTATTCGCCTCTTGCTCGGCGAGGCGGCTGATGCGCCGCTCTTGGTCAGAGGTGGCGATCCAGTAAAACAGTGCAGCGGCGATCATGATAAACAAGGCGAGAAACAAGGTGAAAATGCCGCTGTAGAGCGCTGTGAGCCGCCAATGGGCGCGGCGGAACAAGTCGGCGCTTCCTAGGCGGCGCAGCCAGTCGCGCCATTCATTCCATCGATTTCTCAATTTTATATCCCACCCCGCGCACTGTTTGAATGACATCGTCTTTCAACTTTTTGCGCAATAGTTTGATCGTCGCATCGATCGTTTTCATCGACACATCGGCGTCCCACCCCCAGACGCGGTCCAAAATCGTCTCGCGCGGCACGACTTGCCCTTGGTTTTGCACGAGCAGGTCAAGGAGCTGAAACTCGCGCGGGGTGAGGAAAATCTCTTCATCGCCGCGATGGAGCGTATGGCTTGTCCGGTTTAAGGTGAAGCCGTGAAACGCCACTTTTTCCTCTTGAAGCGGGACGAACGTCCGCCGTGCGAGCGCCTTGAGCCGCGCGACGAGCTCGTCGATTTCAAACGGTTTGACCAAGTAATCGTCCGCTCCCGCCTCAAGCCCGGTGACGCGGTCGTGGACGGCGTCTTTCGCCGTCAACATCAAAATCGCGCCTGTGTAGCCGTTTTGCCTCAACCGTCGACAAATGTCCACCCCATCGCCGTTTGGAAGCATCCAATCGAGCACGACGACATCGTAAAACTCCGCCATGGCGTAATCGTACGCATCTTCCCCTTCCTGCACCCAATCGATATGGTCGATCCCTTTCTTTTTCAATAAATGAACGATCAGCTCCCCTAGGTGAAGATCGTCCTCGGCCAGCAAAATTTTCATCGCCATTCCTCCCGTTCTGTCTCTCTTCCTTCTTAATCATATCAAATCGTTCGTGAAAAAACGGTGAAAACGCAGCCCATTCGCCGCGCAGAAGGCTGTTCTCTCAAAAAGAATTTTCACCATTTTTTCACCTTCCTTGGCTATCATGATGGACGAAGAGGAAAAGGAGGCAAACGGCGATGAGGAAAATGAGGAATTTGCATCTTTGGATTGGGCTGATCAGTTCGATCTTTTTGCTTGTTGAGGCGGTGACGGGGCTCCTTCTATCCGAGCCGTGGCTGATCGGCCAGGCGGAGCGCGGCGAGATGCACCGCGCCGCGCAGGAAAGAATGAACGCGTTCGGGGCGGGGCAGACGTCGGGGACGGGAG
This sequence comes from Geobacillus sp. WSUCF1, assembly GCF_000422025.1. Classification (NCBI taxonomy): domain Bacteria; kingdom Bacillati; phylum Bacillota; class Bacilli; order Caryophanales; family Anoxybacillaceae; genus Geobacillus; species Geobacillus sp. WSUCF1. The sequence continues at coordinate 10,339 of NZ_ATCO01000053.1, forward strand.
CGTCCACGGCCCCGATGACTCCGCGTGCCGAGGAAGGGGGATCGTCGCTGATGATGTTCGTCCGCCAGCTGCACGAAGGGAGAATCGGTTCGCTTGACATCCGCTGGGCGGTTGATGTCGCGGCGGTGGCGATGATCATTTTGACCGCGACGGGGATTTTCCTGTCGATCCGCACGCTCGCAGCGGGACGGAGGCGGAAGCAGAAGCGGATGACGCCAGCGCCGGAGACGACATAACGTACGCAGGAAGGGATGAAACGATGCATCGGAACAATCGGAGGAAACAGTGCCGCTGGTCCTCCCTTTATGCGAGACCGATCGATGTCGGTGGCATCGTCGTATTTCGCCCGCCATTTCACTGCTTGGCGGCCATTCGCACAAAAATGTCGTATATGCGATTAGGGATCACGAAGGAGGAGATGAGCCATGGACATGATGCCATTTGAACCAACCCCAACGCCAGAACCGAAACGCCGCGGCCGCTTTGTATCGTGGCTCGCCGCTTCCGTCGCAGGGGCGGTGATTGGGAGCGCGGCGACGTGGTATGTGGCGCCGAAATGGATGCATGAAGAAACGAATTCCCAAACGGAAACAGCGGAAACGACCGCAAAAAGCGAGGCGCTGCCATTGCAGCCGACGGCGAACGTCAACACGAATATGATTGACGCTATTAACAAAGTCGCCGATGCGGTCGTCGGGGTCGTCAACATTCAGAAGCAAGTGGACTTTTTCTCTGATCAAGCGCAAGATACCGAAGCGGGAACGGGGTCGGGCGTCATCTTTAAAAAAGACGGCAATGCGGCCTACATTGTGACGAACAACCATGTCATTGAAGGGGCGAACAAAGTCGAAGTGGCGCTCGCGAACGGCAAGAAAGTGAACGCCGACATCGTCGGCGCGGATGCACTCACCGACCTCGCCGTCTTGAAAATCCCTGCTGAAGGGGTGACGAAAGTGGCGAGCTTCGGCGACTCGTCGAAGGTGAAAATCGGCGAGCCTGTCGCGGCGATCGGCAACCCGCTCGGCCTTGATTTGTCGCGGACGGTGACGGAAGGGATCGTCAGCGGCAAACGGACGATGCCCGTCTCAACGTCAGCGGGCGATTGGGAAATCGACGTCATCCAAACGGACGCCGCGATCAACCCGGGCAACAGCGGCGGGGCGCTCATCAACAGCGCGGGGCAAGTGATCGGCATCAACAGCATGAAAATCGCGGAAACGGGCGTCGAAGGGCTCGGCTTTGCCATCCCGAGCGAAAACGTCAAACCGATCGTCGAGCAGCTGATGAAAGATGGGAAAATCAAACGCCCGTACCTTGGCGTCCAGCTTGTCGATGTGGCGGATTTGTCCGATGATGTCCGCACGAATGAATTGAAATTGCCGTCGAACATCACAAGCGGGGCGGCCGTCACGTCCGTCGAACCGTTCTCCCCAGCCGCCGCGGCCGGATTGAAATCGAAAGACGTCATCACGGCGATCAACGGGGAGAAAATCGACAGCGTCAGCGCGTTGCGCAAATATTTGTATACGAAAACAGCGGTCGGTGATCGCATCAAACTGACGATCTATCGCGACGGGTTTGAGACGACCGTATCGGTCACCTTAAAAGCGAGAGACAGCAGCCAGTCGTAAGAAGACATCGCCTCTTTTCAGCCGAAGCGGCTGGAAAGAGGCGATGTTCATTTTCGTGTGCGGCGCTTGCTCATGATGCTGGAGTATAAAGCGAAATGAGACGGCTGTACGTTGATTCCGTGTCGTCAGCACTTTTTGTATCGAGTCTGCTCATATTGCGAGAGCTGGCAGGACGACGTGCAGCCGTTGCATGTCCGAGAGTGGGTGCGCCCTCAATACAGGGGGCCCCATGATCCGAATCATCACTTCGCTCGGAATGATGTTGGAGGAAGGGCTTCGTTTGCTGTTGTCACAAGGACCGAATTCCTTGGCTAGAATAGGCGTGCCTACTACGAGCCACAAGGACCGTTCGTGCCTCATATGTACAACAGCGAAGTCTCACGAAGGGATCTCAGTTGTCCATGGAGATGAGTAAGTTTGCTCACCTACGGTTTCAATTGGGCAACGACTCTCGGAAGCGGCTGCACCACCATAATTTGATTTTCCTGATGCTCCATTCGGTTTCTGTTGTTTGAAGCGCATGAACACGCCAATACATGGGCGGATGGGGCATAAACTGGAATTCCAAAAATCTAAAAAACCAAGAATCTCTTTCTAAGGAAGAGATTTTTTTGTCCTTTTTATTTGCTTCTTGCTCGTTTTTAAAATCAATGTGGTATCCTACAGACTTTTCCAATGCTCGATCTTGATATTCACACAGGATCGTCAAACTGTTAGCCATTTGAGCATTCCCACCGTCCAACAGCGTTGCTCCTAAATGATCTGCCCGGACTTCCATCCACTGTGTGAATAGAGATTGGAAAGCAGGAAGCAGAAAAATCAAGAGCCATAGGCCGAGAAAAACAAAGATTTGATTATGTTCTAGCCAATTTGGAAAGGCTTCATGGATAAGGAAAACACCAGCAAAAACTAACCCGATCAACGCAAATCGCAATAACTGTCCTATCAAGACATCTCGCTTTTTCACATGAATCGCCTCATGAGCCAAAATGCCTTCAATGGCTTCATGGGGAAGTTTCAGCGTTTCTGAAGTTAACGCTACCAATGATCGACCAATATTCGCACCTATCGCAAAACCGTTATATTCGGCCGATTCCGTAACATAAATATCAACATGAGAAAGGCCGGCACGTGAAAAGACTTTCTCGATGATGGGCAGCAAATCGGGATCGTCTATTTTCCTCATATCTAAAGCGATTTTCAATACGCGATCCGAAATCCATAGATTGAATATCCAAAATAGTATAATAACAGCGGTTGTTGCGATCGGCCCGATCCCCAGCAAAGTAAACAGTGTGAGAAGGGCTGCATAAGCTCCCACCCCTTTCACCGTTGCTGCAAAATACCATTTTCCTAAAAGTCGTTTCCAATTTTTCGGATGATAAAAAGGCTTTACTTCGAACTCTTCCATTTTATGTATTTCTCCTTTAAGGAGAAAATCCATCGATTCTAATGGATCAGGGGTGAGATAAACTTTTTCACCGGAAAAAGATAACTTCCACGTTTTCCCCATGCTGGTCGTATAGTCCATATTAGGAGAGAACAAAGAAAAAAGCTGGAATAGTTGCAACACATCCGGCCTTGTCTGAACGCTTACTTCTGAAAGTTCCTTCAATGGATATTTTTTGGTTTCAAACAAAGATACAGCATATAATGCTTCTTCGTGTTCTGCGTAAAAAAGGCGGAGAGAGCGAAGCAGTCCCACTCTTTTTGTCAGCCCAACAAAAAGAGAGATGAAGCTATATAAAAGGATGAACGTAATCGCGGAATTCGGCCCGAAAAGGAAATAAAGAACAGCAATGACGATGAAAAATCCGGAAAATAACAAATCCGCTAATAGGCGCTCTTTATTTTTAGACAAGACTATTTCTCTCGCACCTTGTTCTTTTAGTTGATCGATGATCTCTTTCAATTGGGTTTTGCTTCTTTCCGGTACCGGAGAGCTAAAAAAGCTAAATCCAAATATAAAAAAAATGGGCACCGTTTTTATAAACCCTTGATCTAAGAACACATAGACGATCCATCCGATTCCGAGTATCGCAGTGAGGATATGTACATATAAAGAAGGACACCATTTTT
>NZ_ATCO01000054.1:0-27313 GCF_000422025.1 Geobacillus sp. WSUCF1
CAAGCCCCCACTTCAAGCGTGAGCGAAGTGGGGGTAGTTGACTTCGAACAAAATGGGAAGGCGAAGGTTCCTGTAAACATCCGGTGCATTCACCGGTTTGTTGCGGGCGCTGTCCGTCGTTCCAGCGGTGAAAACGTGTCCCGATACTTTGTTGGGGCACCTTCTTTTTTTATGAATGGGCGAGCGATTCGTTCGATCCGTTCGCCTCGGCGGCAAACAGCTCGGCAAGAGAGAAGCGGTCGCCTTCTTCGGAAGCGAGCTGGCGGGCGCGAGCCATGATTTTCACGAGCGCCTCATAATCTTCTTGCACGGTGGTCTGCCTCGTTTCAAGGCGTTCGAGTTTTTGAGCAAGCTGTTCGTTCCGCGCCTGCCATTCCGCCCGCTCGCGTTTCAGGCGCTCGTTGTCTTGGCGGATCGCTTCCATCTCCTCGATGCCGCGCCGCAATGTTTGCAAAAATGAAATGCACTGCTCCAGTGTCAATGGGGCTGCCGGGAGAAAAGGCGATGACCCTTCGGCGCCGTCCCGTTCTCCAGAAGGACTCCAAGCAGCAACCGTATTGTCTTTTTGCCACTTTTTCATCATTTCGAGCGCCCGTTTCCGTTCTTTCCGCTGCTTTTTTGCCTGTTCGATCGCCTCAACGTACCGTTTGCGCACCTCGGCGTTCCAACGGAATCCGCATGCTGCCGCTGTGCGGTGCAGTTGTCTCCCAACGACTTCAAAAGCGGCAAGTTGCGTTTTTCCTTCGCGTATATATTGCAGCACCGTTTCAGCCAACAGTACATCTTCTTCATGTGACCAAGCATCCTGTCTTGTTTTCATGTTGTCCACCCCATCAAATGGTAATGTTGATATGGTCATAGTTTTTCCGTTTGATTTCCACTTTAAACTTCGCCCTTTTCATTTTTCCCATTTTCATGTATCATAGAAATAGTTTTGTATGACCGGTCAGTTCAAAATAATTAGACTGATTGGTCAAAATCGTGGGATGAGAGGTGGCATGATGACGTTTTTGACTAGGTTCAGTTTGAAAAATGCGGCAGCTGTGTTTGTATGTTCGTTTTTGCTCATGTTTCTAGGACTGTATTCCTTCTCCTCCTTGAAGGTCGATTTGCTGCCGAACATTGAATTTCCCCAGTTGTCGATTGAAGCGGTCTATCCTGGGGCTTCTCCGCAAGACGTGAATGAGGAGGTCACGGCCAAGCTCGAGGAAAAACTGAAGTCCCTTGACGGGCTTAAGCAAATGCAGAGTTCTTCCTATGAAGGAATGGCTGTTATCAATCTTGAATTCCCGTTTCGGACAGATATGGAGAAAATGGAGCGGCAGGTCGAATCGCTCATTGATAAGGCAGGATTGCCCGATCATGTCCAAACGGAAGTCAATCGGTTTTCATTCGGTTCCATCCCGGTTTTCAACATTTCCTTGTTTGCCAAAAACGAAACCGATCTGCAAACGTTGCTGGAAACCGAAGTGATTCCAGAATTGAATAAAATCGACGGGGTGAATTCCGTTTCGATCGGTGGAGACAGCGAGCGCCTCATCCGGATCACAGTCGATCGGAAAAAGGCCGCTCAGGCGGGATTGACCTTGTCAGAGATTAAAAACCAAATCAATGAAAAGGTGTTGGCGTTCCCGGCTGGAACGTTGCAAACCGATACATGGCAAATTCCGGTTCGCGTCGAGGAAAAATTGAACACCATCCATGAGTTGAAAAATCTGAAACTCGTGCCGACAGCTGTTCCTATGGCGGCGAATGGATTGCAGCGCGTCTCTCCCGTGAAGCTTGGGGATATTGCGACGATTGAGGAAGTCAACGAGCAAAGCGAATTCACCCGCTATAATTTGAAGCCATCGCTGTCGATGGCGGTGACGAAAAAACAAGATGCCAATACGATTGAAGTGGCAGACCAAGTGATCAACGTGCTGAATTCCTACAAACATCAGTTTGATTATTCCATCGGGTTTGATTCGTCAGCTGGCATCAAACAATCCGTTGAATCGCTTGTCCGTGAAGGGCTGCTCGGGGCGCTGTTCGCTTCGCTGGCCGTCTTGCTCTTTTTGCGCAACGTTCGGGCGACTGTGATTGCCATCGTCTCGATTCCGCTCTCGCTGCTTGTATCGGCCATTTTTCTCAATCGCATGGATATTACCCTCAATGTCATGACGCTTGGCGGCATGGCCGTCGCCGTCGGCCGAGTCGTGGATGACAGCATTGTCGTGATCGAAAATATTTTCCGCCGCGTCCGCCGGGAGAAAACAGGCATGAGCGATGATTTAGTCGAGCAATCAACGAAAGAAATTGTCAAAGCGATTGTGTCCTCGACCATCACAACGGTTGTCGTCTTTTTGCCTCTCGGGCTTGTTGGGGGCATTACAGGGGAATTTTTCCTGCCTTTTGCCTTGACGATTACGTTTGCCCTGTTGGCCTCTTTGTTGGTGGCCGTGACGGTTGTGCCGATTTTAGCGAAATTTTCGTTCCGCCGTGTGCCGCCAGAGGAAAAAGAAGGAGCGCTTCAGCGTCTGTATGGCCGAATCATTGAATGGGCGCTCAACCATAAAGCGATTGTCTTTGTGTTGTCGGTTGTGCTATTGGTTGGTTCATTGGCGCTCGTGCCGAAACTTGGATTTACGTTTTTGCCGAACGAAGAGCAGAAAACGCTGGTGGCGAGCATTGAACTGCCGGCTTCCACATCGGTGGTCAAAACGAATGATGTGTCGTTGGAGATGGAAAAGATGTTTTTAAAACGAAGCGATGTCGAGAGCGTCACCGCCGCAGTGGGAAGCCGCGATTTCCGCACAGGATTGAAACGGCCCAATCAAGCCAGCTATTATATTCGATTAAAGGACAGCGCTGACACCGCGAAAACCGTGGCCGTTCTCGAAAAAGAAATGCGCCGCATCGCCAATCAGCTCGCGCCCGGGGCCAAAGTGGGCGTGCAAGAGATGTCGAGCGGAGGGCCGCCAACGAATAATAACGTGAATATTGACTTATACTCCAATGACTTGGAGGCGCTCCAAACAGCAGCCAAACAGGTCGAGACGTATTTAAAACAACGCGATGATGTCAAAGATGTGACGAATAACTTGACGGAAAAGCAAAAACAAGTGATTGTCGCCATTGATCCGGAAAAGGTGGCCGCTTATGGCGTTTCGGGCATGCAATTGCTCGGGGCGGTGGCCGATGCAACCAAACCGGTCGATGTAGGGACGCTGAAACTCGGCGGCAAGGATGAGCAAGTCGAACTTTCGTATGATGAAACGTTGGGATCGATCGATGAGTTGAAAGAGCTTCCGATCGTGACGAGAAACGGAGTGATTCCACTTTCAGCTGTCGCCGAAGTGAAAGAGGCGGACGTGTATACGTCCATTCAAAAGCTGGACGGAAAAGTGTTTGCCCGCGTATCCGCCCAGATTGTCGGCGACAACATTCAGAAAGTCACGAATGATATTTCGAAACATGTAAATGATTTGAAGATCCCATCCGATGTCACAGTGAAAACGGGCGGCGGAAGCGATGAGACGGTGCAGACGTTCCGCGAGCTCGGTGTGGCCATGGCGGCGGCCATCGGGCTTGTGTATTTGACGATGCTGATTACATTTGGCAAAGTGCGGGTGCCGCTGATCATTTTATCTTCCCTTTTGTTTGTTCCCATCGGTTCGCTGTTTGCTTTGTATGTGGCCGATGAGCCGCTTTCCATCAGCGTCATGATCGGCTTGTTGATGCTCATTGGCATCGTGACGACCAATGCGATCGTGCTGGTGGATCGAATCGGGCAAAACCGCGAACAAAAACGGATGACGGTGCGAAGCGCCATCATTGAAGCCGGCAAAACACGGCTGCGGCCGATTTTAATGACAGCCTTTGCGACTGTGACAGCGCTCATTCCGCTTGCGCTGACGAATGAGGCCGGCACGTTGATTTCGAAAGGGCTGGCCATCACGGTCATCGGCGGCCTGACGTCGTCGACGTTATTGACGCTTGTGTTCATTCCTGCGATGTATGAGGCGTTTTTCTTCCGGACGGCAAAACGCGAACCGATGGCAAAATGACAGGGCTGGATGGCCGGATAACGGGCCGTCCGGCATTTTTTTTCATGGCAAGATCGACTATAATGGACATGAAGAAGGAGTAAGGAAGGAGAAAACATTGGGACGGAAAGAGGACATCATTGAAACGGCGATGAAATTATTCGCCGAAAAAGGCTATCACGCTACCTCCATGCAGGAAATCGCCGAACGGAGCGGAGTAGCCAAAGGTTCGATTTACAATTATTTCAAATCAAAAGAAGAGTTGGCTGTATCGATTTTCCGCTACCATTATGAAGTCTTGTTTCACCAGCTTAAACAAATCGAGGCTGATCCCTCCTTAACCGCGCGCGAGCGGTTTTGCCGTCAGTTGACTGTACAAATCCAGCTGTTTGACGAACATAAAGAGCTGGTGCAAATGCAGTTGGGCGAACAAGCCGTGAAGGTGAGCCATGAGGTGCAGCATCTGGTGTTTCGCATCCGCGCCCATACGCTCCACTGGTATCGCCGGGCGATTGAAGACATATACGGCGAACAAGTGCGTCCAGTTTCGTTTGATTGCGCGACGATGCTCAACGGAATGCTGAAAGAATATCTGATTTACTTGGCGGTAGACCGAAAGCCGCTGCTTCCTGAGAAGCTTGCCCCCTTCTTGCTCGATCGGCTTGATGCCATCGTTGCCAGCCTGCTTGACGGCAAGACGGGGTTGCTCGATGAAACGATGATGGCGGATTACATGGCTGCGGCGACCCAAGAGCGGAGTCAATGGAAAGAACGGGCCATCAGCTGTTTAGAGCGCATGGCGGCGCTGCGTCCGGTTGAAGACGATATTCTTCGCTCGCTGCGCTTATTGAAGGAAGAACTCGAGAAAGGGGAGACAGCTAGGCGGTTTATGGTGGAGGCGCTTTTGCTCTATTTGGCGAAATACTCGCTTCCGCTGTACAATGAGTTGAAGGAGGCCATTGAACGCTATTTTGATTAAAACCACCGCTCTTCCCACGGGGAGACGCCCCATTCGCCGAAAATGAATAGGCGGCATCGGAGGATGTCTGTGAACATAGCGTCATCAATCTCAAGGAGGGGGTCGGCATGCCCAAAACGACGGAGCCGCTTGCTTGGCGGATGCGGCCGCGGACGATCGATGAGATCGTTGGGCAACAGCACATCATTGGCCCTAGTACGCCGCTTTATAAAATGGTCAAAAAAGGTCATGTTCCCTCGCTTTTGCTTTACGGAGAGCCGGGGACAGGGAAGACGTCACTCGCTTACGCCATTGCCCGCACCGCCGGGCGCGAATGGGTCGCCATCAATGCGACGACCGCCGGCAAAAAGGAAATCGAAGAGGCAGTCGAAGCGGCGCGCTGGTCAGGGAACGTCGTGTTGTTTATCGACGAAATCCATCGGCTGAATAAAGCGCAGCAAGACGTTTTGTTGCCGCATCTCGAATCCGGGCTCGTGACCTTGATTGGCGCCACAACGGAAAACCCGTTTCACGAGGTCAATCCCGCCATTCGCAGCCGCTGCGGGCAAATCCAACAACTGAAACCGCTCACGCCGGATGACCTCTTGATCATTCTGAAACGGGCGCTCGCTGATCCGGAACGAGGGGTCGGCGAGCCGCCGGTTGTCATTGACGAGTCGTTGTTATGGCGCATCGCCGAGGCAGCCGGTGGGGATGCGCGCGTCGCGCTTTCGCTTCTGGAGGCGGCGGTTGCGGCTGCCGATGAGCGCCACGGCCGCTTGTATATTGATGAGGATATCGTGGCTTCATGCACCGCAAACCGCGGTTTTACCCATGACAAATATGGCGATCATTATTATTCGTTGTTGTCCGCGTTTCAAAAAAGCGTGCGCGGCAGCGATGCCGATGCCGCGCTTCATTATTTGGCCCGTCTGCTTGAAGGCGGAGACTTGGCGGCCGTTTGCCGGAGATTGCTTGTGATGGCTTATGAGGATATCGGACTTGCCAATCCGATGATGGGAGTGAAAGTACAGGCAGCGGTCGAAGCGGCGGAACGCCTCGGGCTGCCGGAAGCGCGCATTCCGCTCGCGGTTGTGACGATTGAACTCTGTTTAAGCCCGAAATCCAACAGTGCTTACAAGGCGCTGGACGCTGCCATTGCCGATGTCCGTTCCGGCAAGCTTGGCGATATTCCGGATCATTTAAAAGACGCTCATTACAAAGGGGCGGCTGCACTCGGGCGTGGACAAGGCTACTTGTATCCGCACGATTATCCGAACAGCTGGGTGGCGCAAACGTATTTGCCCTCCGCTCTGGAAGGCGTCCGCTATTATGAACCGAAAGAGCATGGCGAGGAAAAACATTACGCCAAAGTGTACCGGCGGCTTGAGCAGTTGAAACAAGAGGTCAAGGTTCAGCCGTGAAGGGAAAGGGATTTTTATGATATAATAACACAGGCGTTTCATGCTCGCTTTGACCGAGCTGACCGGATGGAACGTGGCGTACATTCGCATCGGGATCGAAGCGTTCGTGCTGTTGGCCGGCTGGTTGCTCGGCGGCCCGGTGTCGTTTGGCACGTTCCTTTTTTGTGTGACGATCGGTTCGATTGCCGGCTTGGCGCTGCCGCAATGCCAAAAGGTCGCAAGCCGCCTGCTTGGACCGGCCGCCGGCACTCGGACGCAAGGGTTAAGCCGTTAGGAGGGATATGAATGAAGATTTCGACGAAAGGCCGATATGGCTTGACGATTATGATTGAATTGGCCAAAAAATATGGCGATCGTCCGATCTCGCTTCGTTCGATCGCCAAGGCGAACAATTTATCCGAACATTATTTAGAGCAGCTCGTCACGCCGCTGCGCAACGCCGGGCTCGTCAAAAGCATTCGCGGAGCGTATGGCGGCTATGTGCTTGCTGAACATCCGGCGAAAATCACCGCCGGCGACATTTTGCGCGTGTTGGAGGGGCCGCTGGCCCCGGTCGAGGAGCTCGAGGAGGAAGAGCCGGCGAAGCGCGAGCTATGGATTCGCATCCGCGATGCGGTCGAGGAAGTGCTCGACAGCACAACGCTCGAAGATTTGGCGAAGTATAGCGACGGGGATGAAGGGGCATATATGTTTTATATTTAAGCATACAGAAAGGAAAGGAGAATGGCCGTTGGAACGGATTTATTTGGACCATGCGGCAACTTCCCCGGTCCATCCAGACGTGGCTGCCGGTATGGTCCAGTGGATGACGGAACAGTTCGGCAACCCGTCAAGCATCCATCATTTTGGACGGCAGAGCCGCCGCGCGGTCGATGAAGCGAGGGCTGTCATCGCCCGCTCGATTGGGGCGAAAGAGACGGAGATTGTGTTTACAAGCGGCGGCACGGAAGCAGATAACTTTGCGGTCATCGGAACGGCCATAGCGAACCGCGGCCGCGGCAATCATATCATTACAACCGCCATCGAGCATCATGCGGTGCTGCGCGCTTGTGAATATTTAGAGACGCAAGGGTTTGAGGTCACGTATTTGCCCGTTGACGAACAAGGGACGGTATCGGTCGAGGATGTCAAGGCCGCGCTGCGCGATGAGACCGTTTTGGTGTCGGTCATGTTTGCCAACAACGAAGTCGGCACGATCCAGCCGATTCGCGAAATCGGGGCGCTGCTTCGCGATCATCCGGCTTATTTCCATACGGACGCCGTCCAGGCGTACGGGCTTCTTCCGATCGATGTGAATGAATACGGGATCGATTTGCTGTCGATTTCCGCTCATAAAATCAACGGCCCGAAAGGAAGCGGCGCGCTTTATGTCCGGGAAACGGTCCGCATCACTCCGCTCCTTTTCGGCGGCGAACAGGAGCGGAAGCGGCGCGCCGGCACGGAAAACGTCCCCGGCATCATCGGCTTGGCGCAGGCGGCGGAAATCGCTGAGCGAACAAGGGAAGAGAAACGTCGGCAATATGCGGCGTGGCGCGAGGCGATGCTTGCGATTTTCCGCTCCTCAGGGATCGACTATGCGGTCAACGGCCGCCCGGATGGCCTGCCGCATATTTTGAATGTCGCCTTCCCGGGAACGAATGTCGAATCGCTGCTCGTGAACTTGGATTTAGCCGGCATTGCCGCCTCGAGCGGGTCAGCATGCACCGCCGGGTCAATCGACCCGTCGCACGTGCTTGTCGCGATGTGCGGAAAAGAGTCGGAGCGCATCCGTTCGTCTGTGCGCTTCAGCTTCGGGCTCGGCAATACGATGGAACAAATCGAGCGGGCGGCCGAGGAAACCGTGAAGATCATAAAGCGGCTCACAAACCGCTAAAGGGGGGAAACAGCATGAACAAAGCGCCGCACGAAACGCGCGTCGTCGTCGGCATGTCCGGCGGGGTCGACTCGTCGGTCGCTGCGCTGCTATTGAAAGAACAAGGATATGATGTGATCGGCATTTTTATGAAAAACTGGGATGACACCGATGAAAACGGCGTTTGCACGGCGACTGAGGACTACGAAGATGTCGTGCGCGTCTGCAACCAAATCGGCATCCCGTATTATGCGGTCAATTTTGAAAAACAGTATTGGGACAAAGTGTTTACGTACTTTTTGAATGAATACAAAGCCGGGCGCACGCCGAACCCGGACGTGATGTGCAATAAGGAAATTAAGTTCAAGGCGTTTTTAGAGCACGCCATGTCGATCGGCGCCGATTACATCGCAACCGGCCATTACGCCCGCGTCGAGTTTCGCGATGGCGAATATAAAATGCTGCGCGGAGCCGACCCGAACAAAGATCAAACGTACTTTTTAAACCAGCTCGGCCAAGCTCAGCTGTCGAAAGTGATGTTTCCGATCGGCCATTTGCAGAAAGCGGACGTGCGCCGGATTGCGAAAGAGGCTGGGCTCGCCACCGCTGGAAAAAAAGACAGCACGGGCATTTGTTTTATCGGTGAACGCGATTTCAAAGAATTTTTGAGCCATTATTTGCCGGCCCAGCCGGGAGTGATGAAAACGCTCGATGGCGAAGTGAAAGGGCGGCATGACGGCGTCATGTATTACACGATCGGCCAGCGCCACGGCCTTGGCATCGGCGGCAGCGGCGAACCGTGGTTTGTCGTCGGCAAAGATGTGCGCGAAAATGTGCTGTATGTCGCCCAAGGGTTTGAAAACGAATATTTGTATTCCACCTCGCTAAAGGCGGTCGATGTCAACTGGGTGTCTGACCGCAAGCCGGAAGCGCCGTTCCGTTGCACGGCGAAATTTCGCTATCGTCAGCCTGATGTCGGCGTGACGGTCCACCCGCTTGCGGACGGCGGGGCGGAAGTCGTGTTTGATGCGCCGGCGCGGGCGGTGACGCCGGGGCAGGCGGTTGTTTTTTACAACGGCGAGGAATGCCTCGGCGGCGGCACGATCGATGAAGTGTTCCGCAACGGCGAAAAGCTTTGGTATGTTGGTTGACGGATGTGCCGGTGCGCACGATCTTCAATCAGGCTATTAGGCTGGGGGCCGTTGCTTGAAAATCACGTTGAATCAGGGGGGATGGGCGGTGGCCAATTTCAACGAACAAGGCTTGGCGTATATGCGCGAGGGGAAGTATGAGGAAGCCATCCGCTGTTTTTCCGCTGCGGTCGAACAGCATCCGGACGATCCGGCCGGGTACATTAACATCGGCACGGTTCTCGTTGCTGCCGGTGAAGAAGAGAAGGCGCTTGACTGTTTCCGACAGGCGCTGAAAATTGACAAGAAGGCGGCGGCCGCGTATTACGGCATGGGTACAGTGCATTATAAGCGTGAGCAGTTCGCGAAAGCGAAAGATATGTTTGAGCGCGCGCTTGGGCTTGGTCTTGACGATGCCGATACGCATTTTATGCTCGGCATGTCCTTATGGCGGCTCGAGATGCCGCGGCTGGCGCTGCCGTATTTGCAGCGCGCGGCTGAGCTGAACGAGACGGATGCCGAAGCGCTGTTTCAGCTTGGCCTTTGCCTCGCCACGCTCGATTATGTCGATGAGGCGAAGCGTTATTTCGAAAAAACGTTGGAACTCGATCCGCGCCACGCTGATGCGTACTACAATTTAGGCGTCATTTATGCGTACAAAGATGAGCTCGATGCCGCCCGCCATATGTTTGCCGCTGCCTTGGAAGCCAAGCCCGATCACGTGCTTGCCGGATACGGAAAGAAACTGATGGAAAAGCGGCTTGCGCCGTAAAAAGGCAGGGGGATGGCTGTTGCAAGAGCAACAAATCCTCGCCCTTGACGGACGCACGTTCATTAAAGGAGTGTGCTTGGCGGTCATTTTTCATAATGAGGAAACATTGTACACGGTCGTCCGCGTGCGCGTTGAGGAAACGAATGAAGCGCCCGTTGAGGAGGAAGTCGTCGTCACCGGCTATTTTCCGCGTTTAAACGAAGGGGACGTCTACATCTTTTACGGACAATTCCGCCAACATCCGCGTTTTGGCCGCCAATATGCGGCTAGTCAGTTCCGCAAACAGCTTCCGAACACGAAAGAAGGAGTCATTCATTATTTATCGAGCGGTTTGTTTAAAGGAATCGGCAAAAAAACGGCTGCGGCGATTGTCGAGACGCTCGGCGAAAACGCGATCGCCGCGATTTTGCGCGACCCCAAGGCGCTAGAGCGTGTGCCGAAGCTGACGAAAAAAAAAGGCGAAGCAGCTGTACGATGCGCTTCGCGCCCACGAAGGGCTTGAGCAAACGATGATCGCCCTCGCCCAGCTCGGTTTTGGCCCGCAGCTGGCCATGAAAATTTACCAAGCGTATGGCGAAGAAGCGATTGACATCATCCACGAGAACCCGTACCAGCTCGTTGAGGATATCGAAGGGATCGGCTTTGGCCGCGCTGATGAAATCGGGCGCCAGCTCGGCATTTCCGGCAGCCATCCGGCCCGGCTGCGCGCCGCCTCGTTGTTTGTTCTTGAACAGGCGTGCTTGCAGGAAGGGCACGTTTATTTGCGCGAGGAAGAGCTGATGGAGCGCATCGGGGAGCTGCTTGACGGAAGGCTGAGCGGTGCGGTGGATGGACGAGCGATCAGCCAAACGCTTCTGATGTTAAGCGAGGAAGGGAAGCTGATCGCCGAGCAAGGGCGTTATTATCTCCCTTCCCTTTACTTCGCCGAGAAAGGGATCGTCTCCAACATTAAGCGGCTGCTCGGGCAGACGCCGCCGTCGGCGTTTGCCGAGTCGGAGTTTTTGCTGGCGCTTGGGGCGCTTGAGGAACGGCTTGGCATGCAATATGCCCCCCAGCAAAGGGAAGCGATCCAACAAGCGCTTTCTTCGCCGCTGTTTATTTTGACCGGCGGTCCGGGAACGGGGAAAACGACGGTCATCAAAGGCATCGTCGAGCTGTTTGCCGCCCTAAACGGCCTGTCTCTTGACCCGGCTGACTACAAACAAGGCGAGCCGTTTCCGGTGCTGCTGGCCGCACCGACCGGCCGAGCGGCGAAGCGGATGAGCGAGGCGACCGGGCTGCCGGCGGCGACGATCCACCGCTTGCTCGGCTGGAATGGGGCGGAAGGGTTCAGCCGCGACGAGAACGAACCGATTTCCGGCAAGCTGCTTGTCATCGATGAGATGTCGATGGTCGACACGTGGCTCGCCAACCAGCTGTTAAAAGCCGTGCCAAACGGCATGCAAGTCATTTTCGTCGGCGATGAGGATCAATTGCCATCCGTCGGGCCAGGGCAAGTGCTGAAAGACTTGCTCTCTTCAGGCGTCATTCCGTTCGCTCGGTTGACCGAGGTGTATCGCCAGGCGGAAGGATCATCGATCATCGAGCTTGCCCATAAGATGAAGCGCGGCGTCGTGCCGGACGATTTGACCGCTCCGAAGGCAGACCGTTCCTTCATCCGCTGCCGTGCGGGCCAGGTCGTCGATGTCGTGCGGCAAATCGCGGACAACGCGCGCAAAAAAGGGTTTTCCGTCAAAGATATTCAAGTGCTCGCCCCGATGTACCGTGGTCCAGCGGGCATTGACCAATTGAACAAAGCGCTTCAAGAGCTGTTCAACCCGCCGGCTGAGGGGAAGCGGGAGCTGTCGGTCGGTGAGGTCGTCTACCGCGTCGGCGATAAGGTGCTGCAGCTCGTCAATCAACCGGAAGACAATGTGTTTAACGGCGACATCGGCGAAATCGTTGCCATTTTTTACGCCAAAGAAAATATCGAAAAGCAAGACTTGCTCGTCGTCTCGTTTGATGGCATTGAAGTGACGTACACACGGCAAGATTTAGGACAAATCACCCATGCGTACTGCTGTTCGGTTCATAAGGCGCAAGGAAGCGAGTTTCCAATCGTCATTTTGCCCGTCGTCAAAAGCTATTACCGGATGTTGAAACGGAATTTGTTGTATACTGCGGTGACAAGAAGCAAGCAGTTTCTCGTTTTATGCGGGGAAGAGGAAGCGTTTCGATTCGGCGTCGCAAAACAAAGCGACGGAGCGCGCCAGACGGCGCTCGCTGAGAAGCTGGCGGGGGCGGCGGCGCCGTTTGTCGAGGTCGAACTGCCGTTTGAAGAGGCGAACATGGGGATGGAAAACGTTACGCCGTATGACTTTATGGGCGATGAGCCAAGCTAAAGGTGGCTGGAAAGGTGGGAGAACGATGCGGACGTTTTCCGACATCAAGGGCCTTCCCATTTATGAACAAACGACGGGAAAAATGGTCGGAACGATCGCTGACATTTGGTTTACCAGCCACGGCGCGGTCAAAGGGCTTGTCGCGGAACAGGGCGGTTTGTTCGGCCGCCGCCGCTATTTGCCGCTTTCAGCCGTGCAGTCGTTCGAAAACGACCGAGTCATCATCTGTGATGCCGATAGCTTCCAGCCGTTTCCTTCTTCTGACAGCGGCCACTCTCTTTACGGCGAACGCGGCCTCGCCGGCAGCATGGTTGTCGCCGCGGACGGAACAACGATCGGACTGTTGGATGACGTATATTTTGACGGGCAATTGGGCAAAATTGACGGATACGAGATCAGCGAGGGATTTTTTTCCGATTTGACCGAAGGAAAGAAACGAATGGAGCTCGCTCCGTTCACCGCCAGAGAAGGCGTGGTCACCGTGGAAACAACGATGTAAGGAGAGTGGCTGTCCATGCTCATTTGCCCGAATTGCAAACGAAAAAATTTAGGGAAAATCGGCGTCAACCAGTACTACTGCTGGGATTGCTTTATTGAGCTGTCCGTCTCGAAAGGGATGATCCACGCCCATCAAGTGGAAGAAGACGGAACGTTGAGTTCTCTTGACGACTTGTTTGACGACCACGAACGCACGATCCAATTTTAGGGGGGACACGCATGAACCGGATGATGACGTCGCTGTTAGCAGTCGGATTAGGCGTCGCCGCTTATCAGCTCGCCCAACGAAACGATTGGATGAACGGTCGCACGATGCGGAGGATGCGCCGCCGCTTGATGCAAGCGATCCGCTGACGGCGCTCGCCCTCGCCTTTGCGCGGGGGCGTCGCCTTGTGGCTGTCAAATAGTGCTAAAAGCGGTGAAGGCATATTTCCCGCCGCATCTCCTACACTAAACGGTAGGAGGTGTGGCGATGGGCGAGCAACAATGGCTGTCGTTCTTTCGCATCGGAAAATGGCTGCTGATTACGGCAATCATCTATTTGATCGTTCGGATGAAAGACGTTTGGCGGCCGGTCATTGATTTTATCGCAACGGTGTTGACGCCGTTTTTGCTGGCGTCGTTTATTACGTATTTGCTCTACCCGCTTGTGGAATCCATCCATCGCAAAGGAATGCCGCGCGCCCTTGCCATTTTGTTGATTTATTTGTTGTTTTTCGGTTTGGTCGGCTACGGCTTGTACCGCGGCGTGCCGCTATTCATCGCCCAGTTGCGTGAACTGGATGAACAGCTGCCGTCTTTGATGAATACATACCGCCAATGGGTGCGCCACATCCACGACGAGACGTCGAATTGGCCGCTTGAGGTGCACACACGCATCGAGCGATGTTTGCCGAGATCGAGCAGGCAGCGGCGGCCGCCGTCGCGATGGCGATCAACGCCGCCAAATCGTTCATCGGTTCGGCGGCGACGCTGTTGATCATTCCGTTTATCGTCTTCTATATGTTAAAAGACATCGATGTGTTGAAAAAAGCGATTTGGTACATGACACCGAAGCGGTGGCGTGGGCCGGGGATGACGTTTTTGAAGGATGTCGATGAATCGCTCGGCGGCTACATTCGCGGCCAGCTGTTCGTCTGTGCGGCGATCGGTCTGGCAGCGGCGCTCGGCTTGTGGCTTGCGGGCATGGATTATCCGCTGTTGCTCGGCTTTGTCATTGGCGTGACGAACATCATCCCGTATTTTGGCCCGCTGATCGGCGCCGTTCCAGCGGTCATTTTGGCTGCCACCGTCTCGCTGAAAATGGTCGTGATCGTGCTTGTCATCATTTTTACCTTGCAGTTTTTAGAAGGGAACGTTTTGTCGCCGCTGATCGTCGGCAAAAGCGTGCATATGCATCCGCTTGTCATTATGCTCGCCCTCTTTGCCGGCGGCGAGCTCGCCGGCGTGCTCGGCCTCATTCTCGCCGTTCCGACGGCGGCGGTGCTGAAAGTGGCCATCGCCCATTGGAAAGAGCATTATGCTTCGCATTGACAAATGCTCTCTGCTTGTCTATAATCTTTCAATGAAAAAAGCGAATACATAACGCGATGACGGATCGAGTATGTTGCAGTCCATCTTAACGCGCGAGCTCGCGCACAGAGAGGAATTTCCGCGGCTGAAAGAAATTCCAGATGAAGGGCAACAGAAGGCTAATCCGGAGCGCAGGCAAAACCTGACGCAAGGCTGCGTTACGGCCAAAGAGGTGATGGGCGTTTTTTGCCCATAAACAGGGTGGTACCGCGAGCATAACTCTCGTCCCTGCAGGGGATGGGAGTTTTTTTATATAAAAGGCGAAAGGGGAGGATCATCATGAAAAAGCTGACATCCGCCCAAGTGCGGCGCATGTTTTTAGAGTTTTTCCAAGAAAAAGGCCATGCGGTTGAGCCGAGCGCATCGCTCATTCCGGTCGACGACCCGTCGCTGTTGTGGATCAACAGCGGCGTCGCGACGTTGAAAAAATACTTTGACGGGCGCATCGTTCCGGAAAACCCGCGCATTTGCAACGCGCAAAAATCGATCCGCACCAACGACATCGAAAACGTCGGGAAAACGGCGCGCCACCATACGTTTTTTGAAATGCTCGGCAACTTTTCGATCGGCGATTACTTCAAGCGCGAAGCGATCCATTGGGCATGGGAGTTTTTGACGAGCGACAAATGGATCGGTTTTGATCCGGAACGGTTGTCCGTTACTGTCCATCCGGAAGACGAGGAAGCGTACAACATTTGGCGCAACGAAATCGGCTTGCCAAAAGAGCGAATCATTCGCCTTGAAGGAAACTTCTGGGACATCGGCGAAGGCCCGAGCGGTCCGAACACGGAAATCTTTTACGACCGCGGCGAAGCGTTCGGCAACGACCCGAACGATCCGGAGCTGTACCCAGGCGGGGAAAATGACCGCTATTTAGAAGTATGGAACCTTGTCTTTTCGCAGTTTAACCATAACCCGGACGGCACGTACACGCCGCTGCCGAAGAAAAACATCGACACCGGCATGGGCTTGGAGCGGATGTGCTCGATTTTGCAAGACGTGCCGACGAACTTTGAAACCGACTTGTTCCTGCCGATCATCCGCGCGACCGAGCAGATCGCCGGCGAGCGGTATGGCGAAGATCCGGACAAAGACGTCGCCTTTAAGGTGATCGCCGACCATATTCGCGCCGTGACGTTCGCGATCGGCGACGGGGCGCTGCCGTCAAATGAGGGCCGCGGTTATGTGCTGCGCCGCCTGCTCCGCCGCGCGGTGCGCTATGCGAAACATATCGGCATTGAACGTCCGTTTATGTACGAACTCGTCCCGGTCGTCGGCGAGATTATGCACGACTACTATCCGGAGGTGAAAGAAAAAGCCGATTTCATCGCCCGCGTCATC
Organism: Geobacillus sp. WSUCF1; assembly: GCF_000422025.1. Taxonomy (NCBI): domain Bacteria; kingdom Bacillati; phylum Bacillota; class Bacilli; order Caryophanales; family Anoxybacillaceae; genus Geobacillus; species Geobacillus sp. WSUCF1. Next base: position 15,957 of record NZ_ATCO01000054.1, read on the forward strand.
CGGACGGAAGAAGAACGGTTCCATGAAACGCTCCATGAAGGGCTCGCCATATTGGCGGAGGTGACCGAAAAGGCGAAAGAGCAAGGAAGCCGTGTCATTCCGGGCGAGGAAGCGTTCCGCCTGTATGATACGTACGGCTTTCCGATCGAGCTGACGGAAGAGTACGCCGCTGAAGCGGGCATGACGGTCGACCATGCCGGATTTGAGCGCGAGATGGAGCGGCAACGCGAACGGGCGCGCGCGGCCCGGCAAGATGTCGATTCGATGCAAGTCCAAGGCGGAGTGCTCGGTGACATTAAAGATGAAAGCCGGTTTGTCGGCTACGATGAGCTTGTTGCCGCATCGACGGTCATCGCCATCGTCAAAGACGGGCGGCTTGTCGAGGAAGTGAAAGCCGGCGAAGAGGCGCAAATCATCGTCGATGTGACGCCATTTTACGCCGAAAGCGGCGGACAAATCGCTGACCAAGGCGTGTTTGAAAGCGAAACAGGAACAGCAGTCGTCAAAGATGTGCAAAAAGCGCCGAACGGCCAACATCTTCATGCGATCATCGTCGAACGCGGAACGGTGAAAAAAGGATCCCGCTATACGGCGCGCGTCGATGAAGCAAAGCGGATGCGCATCGTAAAAAACCATACGGCGACCCATTTGCTCCATCAAGCGCTAAAAGACGTGCTCGGCCGCCATGTCAACCAAGCGGGGTCGCTTGTCGCCCCGGACCGGCTTCGTTTTGACTTCACCCATTTTGGGCAAGTGAAGCCAGAGGAGCTCGAGCGCATCGAAGCCATCGTCAACGAACAAATTTGGAAAAGCCTCCCGGTTGACATTTTTTATAAACCGCTCGAGGAAGCGAAAGCGATGGGCGCGATGGCGCTGTTTGGCGAAAAATACGGCGACATCGTCCGCGTCGTCAAAGTCGGCGACTACAGCCTCGAGCTGTGCGGCGGCTGCCATGTGCCCAACACATCAGCCATCGGGTTGTTTAAAATCGTCTCCGAGTCCGGCATCGGCGCGGCACGCGCCGGATTGAAGCGGTGACCGGGGAAGCGGCATACCGCTTTATGAGCGAACAGCTTGCTATTTTGCAAGAGGCGGCGCAAAAACTGAAAACAAGCCCGAAAGAATTGAATGCGCGTCTTGACGGACTGTTTGCCGAGCTGAAAGAGCTCGAGCGCGAAAATGAATCGCTTGCTGCCCGCCTCGCCCATATGGAAGCTGAGCACCTCACCCGTCAAGTGAAAGATGTAAACGGCGTGCCGGTGTTGGCGGCAAAAGTGCAGGCCAATGACATGAACCAACTGCGGGCCATGGCTGATGATTTGAAACAAAAGCTCGGCACGGCGGTCATCGTGTTGGCGTCCGCCCAGGGCGGAAAAGTGCAACTGATTGCCGCAGTAACGGACGATTTGGTGAAAAAAGGATTCCATGCCGGCAAGCTGGTGAAAGAAGTAGCGTCGCGTTGCGGTGGGGGCGGCGGCGGGCGCCCGGATTTGGCGCAAGCTGGCGGCAAGGACCCAAGCAAGGTCGGCGAAGCGCTCGGTTATGTCGAAACATGGGTGAAATCCGTTTCCTAATTGGCGCGGATCGTGTACAATGGATGTAAAAGGACGGGGTGCCTGAATAAGGAGCGAGGTGGAAACGGTGAGCTCGTTTGACCAAACGATGCAGTTTCATTTTTCCGAGGAGCCGGCCGAGACGAACGTTCGCGAAGTGTTGTTGACGGTGTATGGCGCCTTGCAGGAAAAAGGCTACAATCCGATCAACCAAATTGTCGGCTACTTGTTGTCCGGCGACCCAGCTTACATTCCGCGCCATAAAGATGCGCGTGCGCTCATCCGCAAAATCGAACGCGACGAATTAATCGAGGAATTGGTGAAATTCTATTTACAGGGGCAACGAAAGGATTAACCTGATGCGGACGCTAGGATTAGATTTGGGAACGAAAACGCTCGGCGTTGCCGTTAGCGACGAACTCGGCCTTACAGCGCAAGGATTGGAAACGATCGCCATTGATACGGAGCGCGGCGACTACGGCTTAAAGCGGCTGCGCGCCATCATCGATGAGTACGGCGTCGATACGATTGTCGTCGGGTGGCCGAAAAACATGAACGGCACGCTCGGGCCGCGCGCTGAGGCAAGCGAGCGGTTCGCCGCCAAATTGCGCGAGGAGTTTTCTTTGCCCGTTGTGCTTTGGGATGAACGGCTGTCGACGATGGCCGCCGAACGGATGTTGATCGCTGCCGACGTCAGCCGGAAAAAGCGGCGGAAAGTGATCGACAAAATGGCGGCGGCCGTCATTTTGCAGTCATATTTGGACAGTAAACGATAAATTGGAGGAGAAAACATGGAACACGGAGACCGTCATATTACGGTTGTCGACGAACATGGCAACGAGCAGCTGTGCGAAATTTTGTTTACGTTTGAATCAGATGATTTCGGCAAATCGTATGTGTTTTACTATCCGGTCGGCGCCGAAGCCGAAGACGAGGACGGCGAGACGGAAGTGCACGTTTCCGCCTTCATCCCTGGGGATGAGAACAAAGAAGGCGAACTGCTCCCAATCGAGACGGAAGAAGAGTGGGACATGATCGAAGAAGTATGGAATACGTTTTGCGCTGAACAGGAAGAGGAAGACGACGAATAACGGACAGCAGAGGGGGGCCAAAAGGATCGGGGCCCCTTTTCTTATTGTCGTATTATGCGCTGAGAAACGATAAGTTGTGTTCCATGCAATGGTTCAGACATCTTCTTGTTTGTCCGACAAATGTTGCGAAGGGCTTCGATTGACCGGCGCGTTTCCTCCCCTGGCTTTGCATTTTTTGACCGTCAAGGGCGAAAAATGCGGAACTTTGTAGTATAATATGGCCGGGTGAAAGGAGGACAAAGATGAAACAGAACGATTTTAGGGCGCCAGAGGCGCGGCTTGTGCGGAAAATCGTCTTGATTGTCTGTGCTGTTCTGCTGGCGGCGTTTGTCATTGCCGGCGCCAGCAGTTTCTTATACATCCGTTCAGCGCTTAAGCCCGTCGACCCGAATGACCGCACCCCGGTCCATGTCTCGATTCCGATCGGTTCATCGGCGGCGGCGATTGCCGAGCAGCTCGAACAAAAGCGGCTCATTAAAAGCGCGGCCGTGTTTCGCTTATATGTCCGCTGGAAAAATGAATCCGGCTTCCAGGCTGGGGAGTATGAGTTGACGCGGGCGATGCCAATGGCGCGCATCATCGAGCTGTTAAAAACGGGGAAATCGCTAAAAATCGGATTGAAGCTGACCGTTCCGGAAGGGTCGCAATTGGTGCAAATCGCTGACCTCATTGCCGCGAAAACAGGGTACAAACAAGAACAAATTATGAAATTGCTTAACGATCGCGCGTATATCGAACGGCTGATGAAAATGCACCCGGATTTGTTGACTGATGATATTTTTCACAAAGGCATCCGCTATCCGCTGGAAGGCTACTTGTTCCCGGCGACGTATGTGTTTGCTGACGAAAAGCCGCCGCTCTCAGAGATCATTGAGGCGATGGTGGCGAAAACGGCAGCTGTGCTTGACACATATAAGGCAGCGATGAAAGAAAAGAACATGTCGCCGCATCAGCTGTTGACGATGTCGTCGCTCATTGAGGAAGAGGCGACGGAAAAAGCTGACCGCGAAAAAATCGCCAGCGTGTTTTACAATCGGCTGCACCGCGGCATGCCGCTTCAAACCGACCCGACCGTTTTGTACGCCCTTGGCGAACATAAAGAGCGTGTGTTGTATAAAGATTTGCAGGTCAATTCGCCGTACAACACGTACATGCATAAAGGGCTGCCGCCGGGGCCGATCGCCAACGCCGGCGTAATGTCGATCGAAGCGGCGCTTGAACCGGCGGCGACCGACTATTTATACTTTTTGGCGACACCGGGCGGCGAGGTCATTTTTACGAAAACGTTGGCCGAGCATAACCGGGAAAAGGCGAAGCATATTGGAAAACAATAGGTCAAAACGGAAGGTAATGGCCGGTGGGGTGAAACGGCTTCGCTTTTCCGTTGTTTTATGGTAGTATAGTTGAACAGACCAACGATAAGAGTCCTTTGCGGCTCTTATTTTTCATGACGACAAAGCGCAAATGCCGGGTTGTATATAGATGCAATTGGAAGCTTTACCATTTGTAGTTTTTCCCGAGTATTTGATCGACTGTCGGGCGACCGAACAACGCCGCTTAAAGACCCATATATGGGTCTGTGAAGCAGGCCGGTTGTTCGGTCTTCCGTCACGCCAAGGCGTGACGGAGGCAAGCCTGTGGCTTGCCTCCGACAGTCGAAAATGGGCAAACCGCTTTTCCGTCAAGGATATAGTAAACTTCTTCGTTGCATCTATATAGTTCAACTTTGGCGAGCGCTTTTCAGTTTGCTGACGGCAGGGAGGAATTCCTCTTGCTTTCCCATGACATTGTTTCGTACTTGCAAAAGCTGCGTCCGGCGCCGGATGAGGACATTGAGGAGATGGAGCAGTACGCCTATCGGCATCGCATACCGATCATGGATCCGGTGAGCGTCGAAGTGCTGTTATTCATCTTGAAGCTGATCAGGCCGCGCCGCATTTTGGAAATCGGCACGGCGATCGGCTATTCGGCGATCCGGATGGCAAAGGCGCTGCCGGATGCGCGCATTGTGACGATCGAAAAAGACCGGGAGCGGTATGAGCGCGCCCGTTTTTACATCGAAAAGACGAACACCAAGCGGCAAATCGAGGCGGTGTTGGGCGATGCGCTCGCGGTCGAGGCCGATGTGGCGGCCGCCGCGCCGTTTGATGTGCTGTTTATTGATGCCGCCAAAGGGCAATATGAGCGCTTTTTTACGCTCTATGAGCCGTTTGTGGCTGCAGGCGGCCTCATCATCAGCGACAACGTCTTGTTTAAGGGGCTCGTCGCCGCCGAAGCGCCGGCGGACAATCGACGGCTTTGGAACATCGCCCGAAAAATTCGCCGCTACAATGAGTGGCTCATGAGTCGAAGCGGTTATGATACGGTCATCATTCCGGTCGGCGATGGGCTCGCCATATCGAAAAAACGAGGTGAAGAACAGTGAAAAAACCCGAATTGCTCGTGACGCCGACGAGCGTTGCCCATATCGACGAGCTGGCTGAAGCCGGAGCGGACGCGGTCATCATTGGCGAGCAGCGCTACGGTTTGCGGCTTGCCGGCGAATTTTCCCGCCATGATGTCGCTGCCGCCGTCAAAGCCGCCCACCGGCGCGGCATGAACGTGTATGTGGCGATGAACGCCATTTTCCATAACGATAAAGTGGACGAGCTTGGCGACTACGTCGCGTTTTTGGCTGATGTCGGCGCCGATGCCATCGTCTTCGGCGATCCCGCGGTGCTCTTGACTGTCCGAGAAACGGCGCCGCACATGAAGCTCCACTGGAGCACGGAGACGACAGCGACGAACTGGTATGCGTGCAACTATTGGGGCCGGAAAGGGGCGAAGCGCGCCGTCTTGGCCCGCGAGTTGAACATGGACGCCATTTTGGAAATCAAAGCCCATGCCGAAGTGGAAATCGAGGTGCAAGTGCACGGCGCGATGTGCATGTACCAATCGAAGCGCTCGCTGATCGGCAGCTATTTTGAATATCAAGGGAAAGTGATGGAAGTTGAACGGAAGAAGTACGAAAAAGGGATGTTTCTTTACGACAAAGAGCGCGACAACAAATATCCGATTTTTGAAGACGAAAACGGCACGCATATTATGAGCCCGAACGATGTTTGCATGATCGATGAGCTCGGCGACATGGTCGAGGCCGGCATCGACAGCTTTAAAATTGACGGGATTTTGCACGAGCCGCGCTACATTACCGACGTGACGAAGCTGTACCGCCGCGCCATCGATTTATGCGCCGATGACCGCGAGCGGTACGAACGGGAAAAAGAGGAGCTGCTTGCGGCCGTTGAAGCGCTTCAGCCGCCGCATCGCCGCATCGACACCGGATTTTTCTTCAAAGAGACCATTTATTGAGAAAAGGAGGGAAGCAGCATGCTTTTAAAAAATGATCGCATCTCTGAAATCATTGACGGCAAGCGCGTCATTGTGAAAAAGCCAGAGCTGCTCGCCCCGGCCGGCAACTTGGAAAAACTGAAAATCGCCGTCCATTACGGCGCAGACGCCGTCTTTATCGGAGGCCAAGAGTACAGCTTGCGCGCCAACGCCGACAACTTTACGATCGAGGAAATTCGCGAAGGGGTCGAATTTGCCAATCGATACGGAGCCAAAGTATACGTAACGGCCAATATTTACGCCCATAACGAAAACATCCCTGGCCTTGATGACTATTTGCGGGCGCTTGAAGATGCCGGTGTTTGCGGCATCATCGTCGCCGACCCGCTCATCATCGAAACGGCGCGCCGGGTGGCGCCGAAGCTTGAAGTGCATTTAAGCACGCAGCAATCGCTTACCAACTGGAAAGCGGTCCAATTTTGGAAAGAGGAAGGGCTCGAGCGGGTTGTGCTCGCTCGTGAAGTGGGCGCAGAAGAAATCCGGCAGATCAAAGAGAAAGTCGATATTGAAATCGAGCGTTCATCCATGGGGCGATGTGTTCCGCCTACTCCGGCCGCTGTGTATTGAGCAACCATATGACGGCGCGCGACTCAAACCGCGGCGGATGCTGCCAGTCGTGCCGCTGGGATTACGATTTGTATCAGCTCTCGGACGGCCGGGAAATTCCGTTGTTTGAAAAAGGGGACGCCCCGTTTGCGATGAGCGCGAAAGATTTGAACTTAATCCGCGCCATTCCGGTGATGATCGAATTGGGTGTGGATAGCTTGAAAATTGAAGGGCGGATGAAATCGATCCATTACGTGGCGACGGTTGTCAGTGTCTACCGGAAAGTCATTGATGCCTACTGCGCTGACCCAGACCATTTCACGATCCGCGAAGAGTGGGTGCGGGAGTTGGAGAAATGCGCCAACCGCGAGACGGCGCCGTCGTTCTTTGACGGCTTCCCGGATTATACGAACCATATGTACGGGACGCACAGCCGGAAAACGACGCATGAATTCGCCGGTTTGGTGCTTGGCTATGACCCGGAGACGGGCATCGCCACCGTCCAGCAGCGCAACCATTTCCGCCCGGGCGATGAAGTCGAATTTTTCGGTCCGGAAATTGAAAACTTCACCCAAGTGATTGAGAAAATTTGGGACGAAGACGGCAACGAGCTTGATGCGGCGCGCCATCCGCTGCAAATCGTGAAGTTTAAGGTCAAGCGCCCTCTCTTCCCGTACAACATGATGAGAAAGGAGAATTAAGATGGGGAAGAAGCCCGTTGTCATCGGCGTCGCCGGCGGCTCCGGCTCGGGGAAGACGAGCGTCGCCCGCGCGATTTACGACCATTTCGGCGACCGCTCGATCCTTGTTTTGGAGCAAGACTTTTACTATAAAGACCAAAGCCATCTTTCGTTTGAAGAGCGGCTGAAGACGAACTATGACCATCCGCTGGCGTTTGACAACGATTTGTTGATTGAGCATATTCATAAGTTGCTTCGCTATGAGCCGATTGACAAGCCGGTGTACGATTATACGCTGCACACTCGCTCAAGCGACGTCATTCGCGTGGAGCCGAAGGATGTCATCATCGTGGAGGGCATTCTTGTCTTGGAGGATGAGCGACTCCGCAATTTAATGGACATTAAAGTATATGTCGACACCGACCCGGACATCCGCATCATCCGCCGTCTCATCCGCGATATGAAAGAGCGCGGCCGCACGTTCGATTCGGTCATCGAGCAATATTTGTCCGTCGTCCGGCCGATGCACAACCAGTTTGTCGAACCGACGAAGCGCTACGCGGATGTGATCATTCCGGAAGGCGGACAGAACGTCGTCGCCATCGATTTAATGGTGGCAAAAATTCGCACAGTTCTTGAACAAAAAGCGGTTTTGTAATAACATAACAGAGACAAAACAATATATTATATAACAAGTAAGCGTACGAACAGCCGTTTTTGCTGTTCGTACGTTTTACATAATGCAGAATATATAGAGGAGTGAGATGAATGGCGAACGAAAAGCAGTATCCGATGACGAAAGAGGGAAAAGAGAAACTGGAACAAGAGCTTGAGTACTTAAAAACGGTCAAGCGGAAAGAAGTGGTGGAGCGCATTAAGATTGCGCGCGGGTTCGGGGATTTGTCGGAAAACTCGGAGTACGATGCTGCCAAAGATGAGCAGGCGTTTGTCGAATCGCGCATCCAAATGCTTGAAAACATGATCCGCAACGCCGTCATCATTGAAGAAGACAAAGAAAACCCGGACGTCGTCTCGCTCGGCAAGTCGGTCACGTTCATTGAACTGCCGGACGGCGAGGAAGAAACGTATACGATCGTCGGCAGCGCCGAGGCCGATCCATTTGAAGGAAAAATTTCCAATGACTCGCCGATTGCCAAATCGCTTCTCGGCCGCCGCGTCGGCGATGAGGTGACGGTGCAAACGCCGGGCGGGGAAATGCTTGTGAAAATCGTGGCTGTGAAATAAAGGCGGCCGACCTGAACAAGCGGCGGTGTGCGAAGCGAAGAAAATTGCCGCCGTTTGACGTTTCAAACGGAAACACCTCGTCAACACTGATGATGAGGTGTTTTCTTTATGTGGAAAAAGCGAACGCTTGTCATGCTTGCTCTCATTCAATTGGGCTTGTTGTTGCTTATCGGGCGGCTCGCGCAAATTCAGCTCATTGACACCGAGTCGTTTGCCAATCATAATTTAATTGCCGAAAGCGTCGCCCAGCGAACACAAGAACTGATCATTGACGACGGGCGCGGCTCGTTCATCGACCGAAATGGCGCGCCGCTCACGAAGCGATACGTGCCGTCGCTTGTCTTATTCCCGTTTTTAACGGCAATGAAATGGCCGATGGAACAAGTCGCCCGCATCGCCGGCGTCTCTGAAGAAGAGATTCGCCGCCAACTTGAGCAGGAGGACGGTCCGTTCGTCTTAGAGAAGGATGGAGAGCCGCTCGCCTTGAGCGCCCAGCAAATGAAGCAAATTAACGATTTGCGCATTCCGGGGGTATTTGCCGTCAACAAGCAATATCCGCTGGAAACGGTGTACGCCCCGCATTTGCTTGGCTTCACCCGTCCAGATCAGGAGCTCATCAAGAAGCGTTATCCAAAACGGCCGCTGCCGCCAAAGACCGAAGTGGGCATTCAAGGACTTGAGAAGGCGTTTGATGAATTTTTGCTCGCCGACGGCGAAACGAAGCTGCTTTATCACGTTGACGCCGAAGGGCGGCCGCTGTTTGGGCTCGATGTCAAATACAGCGACACGGGCAACCCGTTTTATCCCGTCACCGTGCAAACGACGCTTGACCGTGACTTGCAGCAAGAGATGGAGCAGATCGTTGACCGATACGGGTTGAAAAAAGGCGGTCTCGTTTTGCTGGATATTGACACAAACAGTGTGCTCGCCATGGTCAGCCGCCCAAACATGGACCCGCGTGATCCGTACAAAAACCGCGGGGCGGAAAACCAAATCGTGTTGCCGCAAATCCCTGGCTCGATTTTGAAAACCGTCATTGCGGCCGCGGCGCTTGATGAGGGGCTCGCCTCGCTTGAGACAACGTTTGACTGCAGCCGAAAAATTGACGGCAAAACCCGCGATGAGGAGCATGATTACGGCATGCTTGATTTAGCGGACAGCTTTGCCGTCAGTTGCAACAATGCGTTCGCCACGCTCGGCAAGCAGTTGATCGAGCACGATCCGGATGCGTTTGAAACGTATGCGAGAAAGCTCGGGCTGTATCCGACGGCCGGATGGGAAGGGGCGGTGTACCATGAAGAGCATTTCCGTCAGTTCCCGGAGGAGCAGAAGGGGACGATTTGGCATGATCCGCGCGACAAGCGGGTGCCGCTTGCGGTGGCGCAAACGGCGATCGGGCAAAAAAATGTACGCGTCTCGCCGCTTGGCGTCGCCAACATGATGGCGACCATCGCCCGCGGCGGCGAAGCGCTTCAGGTGCGGGCCGTTGACAAAGTGCTGTATAAAAACGGTGCGACCCTCTTTTCGTTTCCGCCTCAACCGGCTTCAGACATGGCGCCGATCGCGCCGCAGACGGCCGAAGAGCTGCAACGGCTTTTGCGCGGCGTTGTCACCAAAGAGGATGGCACCGGCCGCCGCTTCCGTTCGCTGCCGTATCCGGTCGCCGGCAAATCCGGGACGGCTGAGACAGGAAAAATGGACGGCGGCGCTGAATTGATTAATAAATGGTTTGCTGGCTATTTTCCAGCCGACCGTCCGAAATACGCCCTTGCTGTCGTTGAGCTCGACTGCCCGAGCGGGCGGGCTTCGACGAATGATGTGTTCGCCGCTGCAGTCGAGGCGCTTTATGCTTATGACCGCGCCAAAAATGAAGTGAAGTGACGAACCAAATGTAAGGGGAATCCATGTTTCCAGCACGAACATCATCCAAAGAAGGGAGAGGAGACGGTGGCGCAAATCGAGACGCGCTTTGCCGCCCGCGCCAAACGGCGGAGGATCAACCGTTGGCTCAACGGAGCCATTGCCGTTGTCGTGCTGCTCATTTTGATTGTCGGCGGGAACTTGCTGTTTGGCGGCGAACCGAGCAAGAAGGAGATGGATCGCGAAGCCAAAACAGAAGCGGCCAATGCGAAGCGGGTGGAAGTGGAAACAGGCGAAGCGGCGGCGCCGACGGAAGCTGAAACGCCGGCCGAGGAAGAAGACGCTGCTTCCACCGATGAAACGAGTAATGCCGGTGTGACAGAAACGCCGGGCCCGCCGGGGTCCAACGTTGAAAAAGAAATCGTCAATCCGGCATGGCAGCCGATCGGTACGACGCAATCGGAGCCGCATGAAACGGTGTTTAAGAAAGATTCCGTCGACTGGAAGGAAATGCTCGATGCCGTCAGCTATGCGACCGGCATCGCTCCGGAGGAGATGATCGTTTGGTTCATCGGCAACAACGGACCGAACAAAGCAGTCGCGACGATTTCGACGAAAGATCAAGCCGCCCATTACAAAGTGTACATTGAATGGGTGACGAACGAAGGCTGGAAGCCGACGAAGGTGCAAAAGTTGAAACAAAAGCCATAAGCGGCATGATGAGGGGAAGCGGAGATATTCGAAATGTTGGCGGCATCAGTGAAACAATGGCGGTTCACCAGCGGCGGAAACATACACAGGCGCCCAAAAACGAAGGGCGCCTGTTATTTTTTCGCTTTGAAATGAACGACTGCGCTGTAGAACCGCTTTCCGTTTTCCATGACGTGCATTTGATGGGATACATGATGGACGGAAAGCAAGAGCGCCTTGTTATGTTCAATTTGTTCGTTGATTTTTTTCTCGAGCGTCCGCAAGTCGTCCGCTTCAAAAAA
>NZ_ATCO01000055.1:0-19996 GCF_000422025.1 Geobacillus sp. WSUCF1
GTTGTGGTGAAGAGCCAAAACTTTTTTCAAAAACATTCTGTGTCTATCTCATCCTTCGCACTAAACGAGAATAAACCCCGCCGTAAAGCAGCACCAATACAATAAATCCTATTTTGATGGGCATGCTGGCCGCTTTTAGGCGAAAAGCAACTCCAATCAACACAACAAGCGGCAGGCTAATCAGAATAAAATACGGCCACGACCATTGTTTCACCCACTTCACTCCTGTCTGCGATGCGGTTTCTAGTAAATTCCTTGTTAATATCATCCATTTTAATCATACACCTTGACTCTAAAAAAAAAGAGAAATCGTTCGACAATTTTGTCTTTTTTACATATTTCGACATATTTCATGCTATTGAAATGAAACAGAGATGCTTTTAAGAGCTTGGTACAAGGTAAGCGTTGATCCAAGAAATTCTTTTTGAAATTTCCTTGCTTCACCGTATTGAATAATTTCGAAAAATACATTAAATTATATAGTAATCATCAAAACGTCACCGCACAATTGCATACGGACATTCTTATCAAGAGAGGGGGAGGGACTGGCCCGGTGAACCCTCAGCAACCTGGCCCGCGGCCAAGGTGCTAAATCCAGACAGGCGGATGCCTGGAAGATAAGAAGAAGCGAACGAAAAGTCTTCTTCTTAGAAGACTTTTTTCTTTTACTTTAAGGAAACGGGGGAATCAAATGTGGGGCTGCTCGATGAGTTGAAACAACGCATTCTCATCGCTGACGGGGCGATGGGAACGCTTTTATATTCGCACGGCATTGACCGTTGTTTTGAAGAATTGAATCTATCCAATCCAGATGAAATCGTCCATATTCATGAAGCGTATATCGCCGCGGGCGCCGACGTCATTCAGACGAATACATACGGCGCCAACTATGTGAAACTCGCCCGCTACGGCCTTGAAGATGAGGTGCCGGCCATCAACCGCGCGGCGGTGCGGCTCGCCAGGCAAGCGGCGAACGAGCGGGCGTACGTGCTCGGGACGATCGGGGGGCTGCGCACGTTAAACAAAAGCGTCGTCACGCTCGAAGAAGTGAAACGGACGTTTCGCGAGCAGCTGTTTGTCCTGCTGGCTGAAGGGGTTGATGGCGTGCTGCTCGAGACGTATTACGATTTGGAAGAGTTGGAGACGGTGCTTGCCATCGCCCGCAAAGAAACGGATTTGCCGATCATCGCCCATGTGTCGCTCCATGAAGTCGGCGTCTTGCAAGATGGCACGCCGCTCGCGGACGCCTTGCTCGCCTAGAGGCGCTCGGGGCCGATGTCGTCGGACTGAACTGTCGTCTCGGTCCATATCATATGCTTCGGTCGCTCGAGGAAGTGCCGCTGCCGAAGCAGGCGTTTTTGTCGGCGTATCCGAACGCCAGCCTCCCGGATTACCGCGATGGCCGGCTTGTCTATGAGACGAACGCTGAATATTTCGAGGAAACAGCCAAAGCGTTCCGCGACCAAGGGGTGCGCTTGATCGGCGGGTGCTGCGGCACGACGCCGAAACATATTGAGGCAATGGCAAAGGCGCTCGCCGACCGGACGCCGGTGACGGAAAAAACGGTGAAGCGGCGCACGGCATCTGTATCGGTGCAAGCCGATCGGCCCGCGCCGACTCCGCTTCCCGAGCTCGCCCGCACGCGCCGCTCGGTCATTGTGGAGCTGGATCCGCCGAAAAAATTGGGGATTGACAAGTTTCTTGCTGGGGCGAAAGCGCTCCATGACGCCGGCATCGATGCGCTGACGTTGGCCGACAACTCGCTCGCCACGCCGCGCATCAGCAACGCCGCTGTCGCCACGATCATCAAGGAGCAGCTCGGCATCCGCCCGCTTGTGCATATTACATGCCGCGATCGCAATTTGATCGGCTTGCAGTCGCATTTGATGGGCTTGCATACGCTCGGCATCACCGATGTGCTCGCCATTACCGGCGACCCGTCGAAAATCGGCGACTTCCCAGGAGCAACGTCGGTGTATGATTTATCATCGTTCGATTTGATCCGCTTGATCCGCCAGTTTAACGAAGGGCTGTCGTACTCGGGCAAACCGCTTGGGCAAAAAACGAACTTCTCGATCGGCGCTGCGTTCAACCCGAACGTCCGCCATTTGGATAAAGCAGTTGAGCGAATGGAGAAAAAAATTCAATGCGGCGCCCACTATTTCTTGACCCAGCCGATTTACTCGGAAGAGAAAATCGTTGAAGTGCACGAAGCGACCAAGCATCTTGACACACCGATTTACATCGGCATTATGCCGCTTGTGAGCGCGCGCAACGCCGACTTTTTGCATCATGAAGTGCCGGGCATTACGCTCTCTGACGAGATTCGCGCCCGCATGGCCGCCTGCAGCGGTGACCCGGTGCAAGCAGCCAAGGAAGGCATCGCTATCGCCAAATCGCTCATTGACGCTGCGTTTGATTTGTTTAACGGCATTTATTTGATCACGCCGTTCTTGCGCTACGACATGACGGTCGAGCTCGTCCGCTACATTCACGAAAAAGAAGCGGCCGCCAAAGAAAGGAAGGTTGTTCATGGCTAACGTCACCTTAGAACAGCAACTGCAAAGAAAAATTCTTGTCATCGATGGCGCCATGGGCACGATGATCCAAAGCGCCAACCTATCGGCCGCCGACTTTGGCGGCGAGGCGTATGAAGGGTGCAACGAATATTTGACCCTCACCGCCCCGCATGTCATCCGCCGCATTCATGAAGCGTACCTAGAAGCCGGTGCTGATATCATTGAAACGAACACGTTCGGAGCGACACGCATCGTGCTTGACGAATATGGCCTCGGTCATTTGGCGCTTGAGCTGAACATCGAAGCGGCCAAACTCGCCAAACAAACGGCTGAGTCGTTCTCCACCCCGGACTGGCCGCGCTTTGTCGCTGGTTCGATGGGGCCGACGACGAAAACGTTGTCGGTGACAGGCGGCGCAACGTTTGAAGAACTCGTCGCCGCCTACGAAGAACAAGCGCGCGGACTGCTGTTGGGCGGCGTCGATCTTCTGTTGCTGGAGACGTGCCAAGATACGCTGAATGTCAAAGCCGGTTTTCTCGGCATTTCGAAGGCGTTTGAAGCGGTCGGTCGCCGCGTGCCGCTCATGATTTCCGGCACGATCGAACCGATGGGCACGACACTCGCCGGGCAGGCGATCGATGCGTTTTTCATCTCGGTGCGCCATATGAAGCCGATCGCCGTCGGCTTAAACTGCGCGACAGGCCCCGAGTTTATGACCGACCATTTGCGCACGCTCGCCTCGCTCGCTGACACGGCGGTCAGCTGCTACCCGAACGCCGGTCTGCCGGATGAGGAAGGCCGCTATCATGAAACGCCGGAGATGTTGGCAGAGAAAATCCGCCGCTTTGCCGAAAAGGGATGGATCAACATCGTCGGCGGGTGTTGCGGCACGACGCCGGATCATATCCGCGCCATTGCCGAAGCGGTGCGTGATCTCCCGCCGCGGGCGATTCCGTCTTCGTTTGATGTCCACGCCGTTTCCGGCATCGAGGCGCTCATCTATGATGAAACGATGCGTCCGCTCTTTGTCGGCGAGCGGACAAACGTGATCGGCTCGCGCAAATTCAAGCGCCTCATCGCCGAAGGGAAATACGAAGAAGCGGCGGAAATCGCCCGCGCCCAAGTGAAAAACGGCGCCCATGTCATCGACATTTGCCTCGCCGACCCAGACCGCGACGAACTCCATGACATGGAGCAGTTCGTCCGCGAAGTCGTGAAAAAAGTGAAAGTGCCGCTTGTCATCGATTCGACCGACGAGCGCGTCATTGAACGCGCCCTCACCTATTCGCAAGGAAAAGCGATCATTAACTCGATCAACTTGGAAGACGGCGAGGAGCGGTTTGCAAAAGTCGTGCCGCTGCTTCATCAATACGGCGCCGCCGTCGTCGTCGGCACGATCGATGAACAGGGAATGGCCGTCACCGCCGAACGGAAGTTGGAAATCGCCTTGCGTTCGTATGACTTGCTGGTGAACCGCTACGGCGTCCCCGAGCGCGACATCATTTTCGACCCGCTCGTCTTCCCGGTCGGCACCGGCGATGAGCAATACATCGGCGCGGCGAAAGAAACCATTGAGGGCATCCGCCTCATTAAAGAGCGGCTGCCTCATTGCTTGACGATGCTTGGCATCAGCAACGTCTCGTTCGGCTTGCCGCCGGCCGGGCGCGAGGTGCTCAACTCCGTCTTTTTGTACCATTGCACGCAAGCCGGGCTCGATTACGCCATCGTCAACACCGAGAAATTGGAGCGGTTCGCCTCGATTCCGGAAGAGGAAGTGCGAATGGCTGAGGCGCTTCTTTTTGACACAAACGACGAAACATTAAACGCCTTTATCGAATTTTACCGAAGCAAAATCACCGCCGCCAAACCGGCGCAGACGAACTTGAGCTTGGAAGAGCGGCTCGCCCGCTACGTTATTGAAGGGTCGAAAGACGGGCTCATTCCCGATTTGGAAAAGGCGCTTGAGACCTACTCCGATCCGCTGTCCATCATCAACGGTCCGCTCATGGCCGGCATGGATGAAGTCGGGCGGCTGTTCAACAACAACCAGCTTATCGTCGCTGAAGTATTGCAAAGCGCGGAAGTGATGAAAGCAGCGGTCGCCTTTTTAGAGCCGTATATGGAAAAGAAAGAAGGAAGCACAAAAGGAAAAGTCATTCTCGCCACCGTCAAAGGCGATGTGCATGACATCGGCAAAAACTTGGTCGACATCATTTTAAGCAACAACGGCTACGAGGTGATCGACCTCGGCATTAAAGTCGCTCCGCAGCAACTCATTGAAGCGGTGCGCGAACATCAGCCGGACATCATCGGGTTGTCGGGCTTGCTTGTGAAATCGGCTCAACAGATGGTCGTCACCGCCCAAGACTTGCGCCAAGCGGGCATCTCGACCCCGATTTTAGTCGGCGGCGCCGCCTTGACGCGCAAATTTACCGAAAACAAAATCGCGCCCGAATACGACGGCATCGTCTTGTACGCAAAAGACGCCATGGACGGGCTCGCCCTTGCCAACCAAATCCAGCAGGGCGAGATTGACTACAAGAAAAAAGAAACGGCCGAAAGCGAGCCAACGCGGCAAACGACGGTGGTCACAGCGGTCAAATCGAACGTCTCGACCGACGTTCCCGTCTACATCCCAGCCGATCTCGAGCGCCACGTGCTGCGAAACGTGCCGCTTGACCACATTTTGCCGTACGTCAACTGGCAAATGGTGCTCGGCCACCACCTCGGCTTGAAAGGAAAAGTGAAACGGTTGCTTGAAGAGAAAGACGAAAAAGCGTTGGCGTTAAAAGCGGTCATCGACGAACTCGTCCACGAAGCGAAAGAGCGCCGCTGGATTCAGCCTGCCGGCGTCTACCGCTTCTTCCCGGCGCAAAGCGACGGCAACCGGGTTTACATTTACGATCCGACTGACGGCAAAACAGTGCTCGAGATGTTCGACTTTCCGCGCCAGCCGCGGGCGCCGCATCTTTGCCTCGCCGATTATTTGAAATCGAAAGAAAGCGGCGAAATGGATTACGTCGGTTTGTTCGCCGTCACGGCCGGTCATGGCGTCCGCGAACTCGCCCAACAGTGGAAAGACGAAGGCGAATTTTTGAAAAGCCATGCCATCCAAGCGTTGGCGCTCGAGATTGCCGAAGGGTTCGCCGAACGAGTCCATCAAATTATGCGCGACCGCTGGGGCTTCCCGGACGACCCGGATTTCACGATGGAAGAGCGCTTCGCCGCCAAATACCAAGGCCAGCGCTACTCGTTCGGCTACCCGGCCTGTCCGAACTTGGAAGACCAGGAGAAACTGTTCCGTCTGCTTCATCCAGAAGACATCGGCATCCGTCTCACCGACGGCTATATGATGGAACCCGAAGCATCGGTTTCCGCGATCGTCTTCGCCCATCCGGAAGCGCGGTATTTCAATGTGTTATAAGCGGGGAACGAGAAACGAGCTGGACTATGTGAGCCAGCTCGTTTGCTTTTTTTACGCACCTTGGCGTTTCCCGTTTTGCAGCAAAAAAAGACGGGGATTGGCGCTCTGGGAAAATCGCGATGTTTGTTCAAGTGTCAACCATCATTGATTCAAATGATGGATTCAGGCATATAGCATTCCACGCCAAGCCGACGAAAATCTTTTTCGTTCCAGGTGATGATCCCTTGGATGGATGCAGTGTGCTGCGCCAGCGCCGAAAGATACGCGTCAGCAAAATCGACACTGCAACGGGCGTAATCGTCCAATGCCTTTCCAACAACTTCTTTGTCTATCGTCTTAATACAAGAAGCCTCCATGATTTGCTTCAGCTTACTTGCGATTTCTCCTTTCGTATACCCGTACCGTTTCGACTCGAGCACCCAGCAGCATTCCGCCACGACAAGAGGATGCAATAGAAACGCAAATTCACCGTTGACCGCCTTTTCAAATACCCGATAGGCAACCAAAGATTGTTCTTCATCGTCATTGGTTAAAAAACGAATGATGATGTTCGTATCTAAAATATACACCTTTCATCCTCTTCTCCCTATCATCTACTCCACGTCTTTTTCCCTCTTGGACATCCGTTCCTCTTTCGCCTGTTTGCGAATATCCTCCCATGTCATCGGACGACTGTCCCCCCTAGGCGGCATGGTGCCGAACAAAGATAGCAACGCATCTTTCTTTTTCACCTTTAACGTCACCTCTTGATTTTCCCCATAAACAAACGCGACTTGGTCTCCCGGTTCTGCCCCAAGCACTTCTCTGATCTTCATTGGAATCGTCACTTGATGTTTCGAAGAAAGTGTGGAGTAATACGTATACGTTTCATGTGAGGATGGCTTCATCACAAATCCTCCTTCCCTCTTTGCTAATCATTTTATCTTTGCTTAATCAAAAAGTAAAGATTGTCTAATCCCCCAAGACTTCTATGGCAAGAAACGAAAAAACAGAAGAGAAAAACATGTTCCCCAAATTTCCAGATCTATTGAACAGCACGGTCCATCCCCTCTTCACACATAATTCCCCTCCTCCGTCCCATACTAACGATGACAATACATGCTAAGGAGGAACAAACATGGTCACAAAGCAACAAACGACGCTGCCCCCGCAGCACCAGACGCGCCAGCCCGGCCTGCAAACGGAGATGAACCCGCAGCCGGTCACCATCAAAGACACCTATAAAGGAAGCGGCAAGCTCGAAAACAGAGTCGCCATCATCAGCGGCGGCGACAGCGGCATCGGCCGGGCGGTCGCGGTCCATTTTGCCAAGGAAGGAGCCGATGTGGCGATCATCTATCTCAACGAACATGAAGACGCCGAAGAAACGAAACGGCTTGTCGAACAGGAAGGAAGACGGTGCCTGGCGATGGCGGGAGACATCGGGGATGAAGCGTTTTGCAAAGAAGCGGTGAAACAGACGATCGAAGCGTTCGGCAAGCTCGATATCGTCGTCAATAACGCCGCTGAACAGCACCCGCAGCCGAACTTTCTCAACATCACCGCCGCGCAGCTGGAAAAAACGTTTCGCACGAACGTATTCGGCTGCTTTTTCCTAACGAAAGCGGCGCTCCCGCACTTAAAGAACGGAAGCGCCATTATCAACACCGCTTCGGTCACCGCCTACGAAGGAAACGAACAGCTCATCGACTACTCGGCGACAAAAGGGGCGATCGTCGCCTTCACCCGCTCGCTCGCCAAAGCGCTCGTCGGCCAAGGCATTCGCGTCAATGGCGTCGCCCCAGGCCCGATTTGGACGCCGCTCATCCCGTCGACGTTCAAAAGCGAGCAAGTCGCCACATTCGGCGCCAACACCCCGATGAAACGTCCCGGCCAACCGTGCGAAGTCGCCCCGTGCTACGTCTTTTTGGCGAGCGACGAATCGTCGTACATGACCGGGCAAATGCTTCATGTAAATGGCGGCAAGTTCATCAGCGATTGACCGCAGCCACCGCTGTTGCCAATCATTTTTAACAAAATCGCGTTACCTTTTCTCACAAAAATATGGCGTGATTGTAAAAAAACGAGTACGATAAAGCTACGATGTTCCTCTACTTCTTTACAAGGTGCCCCTCTTCTCTCAGTCCGTCCCACTACTGGGGCGGGCGGTTTTTTGTCATATAGCGAGCAGCCAATCCGGTTCAGACAAGTACGTTCGGCATTCGTTTAAGGCGTGTTGGGCCATCATCCCATCAATAAGACGGTGATCGTAAGTAAGGGACAGCGGCATCACAGAAGCAATCTCAATCGAATCATCGACGACCACCGGTTTTTTCTCAACTTTCCCGATTCCTAAAAGACAAGACTGTGGATAATGAATAATCGGCGTGAACCACGAACCATTGGCCGAGCCGATGTTCGAAACCGTGCATGTCCCTCCGCTCATCTCCACCGCTTGAATCGTTCCCGCTCTCGCCTTCGCCGTCAATTCTTCAATTTCTTTCGCAATTTGGAACAACGATTTTTGATCCGCATCACGAATTACCGGGACGAGCAATCCACGGTCAGTGTCAACCGCAAACCCAATGTGAATGAATTCGTGAATAACGATTTCTTCTCGTTCCTCATCAAGCGAAGCGTTGAGCATTGGATACTTTTTCAACACCGCTGCCAGCGCTTTTACCACATAGGCTAAATAGGTCAGTTTTACCCCTTGTTGCTCGGCTAGCGGTTGGATCCGTCGGCGATGTTGAACAAGACGGGTCGCATCGGCCTCGCCAAAATGGGTGACTTGCGGAATGGTCCGCGTTGACCGCACCATCGCTTTGGCGATAGCCTTGCGGATGCCTGTCAGCGGCACTCGGCGCACTTTTTCCCGGCTTTCCTGCTTCTCTAAAATCTCAACACTGGCAGCAGCCTCATCTGTTGCTTTTTGCTGCCGAACCGACAATGCTGCTTCAATATCGCTTTTCAATATTCTTCCGTTCTTTCCGCTTGGAGTGATTTCCTCTAAAGACACGTTCTGCTCGCGGGCAAACTTTCGCACTGACGGGGCAGCCACGAATGTTTTTTGAGGAGTCCTTTGTTTTCCCGCGCTCGCCGCACGACGAATATCGTCTTCCGTGATTTTGCCATTCGCCCCCGTCGGTGTGACCGTACTCCAATCGACGCCAAGCTCCTTGGCCAGTTTTTTTACGCGTGGGGTGATCTTGATCTCTGTCTGCGGATCTCCGCCGTCCGGAGCAAACGTTTCGACGGCAATGACGGCCAGTACTTCGCCGACCTTGGCCGTATCCCCTCGTTTCTTTTTGATCTCTTTTACTGTTCCTGACTCGGGAGCGTGAATTTCTGAAACGGCCTTTTCTGTTTGCACTTCCACTAGCGTGGCTCCTTTTTCCACCGCATCTCCTTCGGAAACGTGCCAAAACGTAATGAAACTTTCATCATGGGAATCGGATAATTTGGGCAATGTCACTTCGACAACCATAAGCTGCCTCCCTTGGAACGAACTTTTCCTTATTCATTGACGAGTTGGATCGCCTCACGGAAAATTTTATCGGCATTTGGCAATACAAATTGTTCAAGCGGACGGCTATAAGGAATTGGCACATCCGGAACAGCAATCCGCTTCACCGGCGCCTCCAAATCATACAAACAATGTTCAGCGGCAATCGCGGCAATTTCCGCCGTCATCCCGTACGACAGATAGTCTTCATCAACAACAAGTAAGCGGTGTGTCTTTTTAACCGATTGAATGATCGTCTCTTTGTCCAATGGGACAAGAGAACGCAAATCGATCACTTCCGCTTGAATGCCTTGTTGTTCAAGTCTTTTGGCCGCTTCGAGCGCCTGATGCACTGTCATTTGAATACCGACAATGGTGATATCCGTTCCCTCGCGCACAATATTTGCTTTCCCAAGCGGCACAGTATACGCCTCTTCCGGTACATGCCCGATCGAAGCATCAAGCTGATCCATCCAGCCGAGCCCTTGCAAGGTTTTATGGAACATAAAGACAACAGGGTTATCATCGCGAATAGCGGAAATCATCATCCCTTTTAAATCATATGGCGTCGACGGAGCGACGACTTTCATCCCAGGAAGATGGGCAAAGGTGGCGTACAACGTTTGCGAGTGCTGGGCGGCATCGCTGTAACCGCCTCCCACCGCCGTCATCAATACCATTGGCAGTTTCACCCTGCCGCCGGACATGTACGGAATTTTCGCCATATGGTTGTAAATTTGGTCCATACAAACCCCAAAAAAGTCGACAAACATCAGCTCCACGATCGGCCGCATTCCTTCCGCAGCGGCGCCGATGGCAGCACCGATGAACGCGGTCTCAGAAATCGGCGTATCGATGACCCGTTCCGGTCCAAACTTTTGGAACAATCCCTCTGTCGCTCCAAAAATCCCACCGTATACTCCGACATCTTCTCCCATCACAAAGACGTTCGGATCTCTCTCCATCTCAAGGCGAATCGCTTCAGCCAGCGCCTTATTTCCCGTTAACAGCCGCTGTTTTGTTTGTTGCATATGGCAAAACTCCTTTCTCCTATGAAATTAGACAAACACATCTTCCAATGCCTCTTCCGGCTTGGGATAATCGCTTTCTCTCGCAAACGCGTACGCCTGATCGACCTCAGATGTCGCTTTGTTTTCCAGCTGTGCAATCGTCTCCTCTGTTACCCCACATTCATTCAATAAATAGTTGCGAAGGCGAATAATGGGGTCTTTTTGGCGAAGCAACGTCACTTCATTTTTATCCCGGTATACTTCCGGATCGCCTTGGAAATGTCCTAAATAACGGTATGTTTCAATCTCAATAATCGACGGCCCTTGTCCAGTTCGTGCACGTTCAACCGCTTCTTTCGATACGTTGTACATATCAATCGGGTCGTTGTCTTTGACATAGTATCCTTTAATGCCATAGGCGGCTGCCCGTACATCATTCGAGGGAACCGCTGTAGACGCCGTTTTCGGCACAGAAATTCCATATTGATTGTTTTCAATGACAACAATGAATGGCAGTTTCCATAATGCCGCCATATTTAACGATTCATGAAATGCCCCTTGATTGGCGGCTCCTTCGCCGATAAACGCAACCGCCACCCAATCCGTCCCCCTTTTCTTGGCCGCCAGCGCCGCGCCAAGGGCATGAGGAATCCCAGCCCCAACGATCCCTCCGCAGGAAAATTTGACGTCAGGATCAAACAAATGCATATGGCCGCCCTTTCCTTTTCCTAGTCCAGTGGCTTTTCCGAAAATCTCTGCTGTCATCCGGTTCAAATCCACCCCTTTGGCAATCGCATGGTGATGCGGACGGTGAGGGGCAGTCACCGTATCTTCCTTTTTCAAGTGAACACACATCCCAGCTGCAGCCGGTTCTTGTCCAGTGGCCAAATGCATTTCCCCTGGCACCGGCCCCGCGCCGATATTAAACACAGGAGATTTCCCTTCGGCATACGCCTCCGCCATTTTGTCTTCATAGCAGCGAATTTTGTACATCGTTTCGTACATCCAAAGAAGATGATCCTTGGAAATGGCCAACTTCCTCTCCTCCTTCACTTGATTGGTACCGCTTTCATCATTTCTATAAAGCAAAAATCGTTCCAACGCTTGTTTCCTTTTCTTCGTCCGCCAAATTGTTTATCCAAAGCCGTCTTTTTGATCCAACCTAAACAAAAACAGCGACAAAGTGTTTCATTTTGTTTCACTTTGTCGCTACACTTTGATACAAAATGGGACAGTCAATACCGAATATTCCATTTATCCATTTGCCGGTAAAATGTGCTCCTCGATATGCCTAAATAACGGGCAGCTTTGGAAATGTTGCCGTTGCACTGCTTTAACGCCTCGATGATGGATTGCTTTTTTATCTCATTTCGGGAGATGTCTACGTTCTCCCTGACTTGAGACGAGCAGGACGGCTGAAAAATTTCTTCCGGCAAATCCGCTGCTGTCAACATAGGTTTGGTGCATTGATTCAGCACCCGCTCGATTATATTTTGCAACTCGCGAATATTTCCTGGCCAATCGTATTGCATAAGCGCCTCTAAGAAATCGGACCGTATCTCAGGAAACGGTTTATCTCGTTTGTGAGCCAGTCTTTCAATAAAATGACGGACGAGAAGCGGAATATCTTCTTTTCTTTCTCGAAGCGGCGGAAGAACAATCGGCATGACGTTCAACCGGAAAAACAAGTCTTCACGAAAACTGCCTTTTTGCACTTCCCGGCGAAGGTCTTTGTTGGTCGCCGCGATGATTCTGACATCAACAGGGATCACTTTATGCCCGCCAATTCTCATCACTTCCTTTTCTTGAATAACGCGCAAAAGCAACACTTGCATTTCCAAGGACATTTCGCCAATCTCATCCAAAAAAAGCGTTCCCCCATTGGCAAGCTCAAACTTTCCGGCGCTTCCCCCTTTTTTCGCTCCTGTGAATGCCCCGTCCACATATCCGAACAACTCACTGCCAAGGAGATCACGCGGTATGCCTCCACAGTTAATGGCAATAAACGGTTTGTTTCTCCGCTTGCTCTCATTATGAATCGCCTGAGCCACCATCTCTTTTCCTGTTCCGCTTTCCCCTAATATTAACACGTTGGAATCTGTCGCTGCGGCGAGCCTCGCTTCGTTCATTTTCTCAATGAAACACGGGTGTTGCCCGATCATATCCGCAAACGTGATTTTCGCTTGGTTTCCCGATAGGTGGTTGACAAACTGGCGTACCTTTTCAATTTCTTTTACAATGATCATCGATCCGATTCGTTCTTTTTTCTCGTAAATTGGAATCTTGTCAACTAACACATGGTGCACCGCGTTTGAAGGCTTGACGCTTAGATGCAGCTCTTGATTTTGCAAATGAAGCGGGTGGTTCGAACAGATAGAGGGATCATTGAAAAGATCGTCGAGCTTTTTCTCTTCCAGTTGCAGTTGTGGTATACGGAACAGCTTTTTTAACTGGTTGTTCGCCTTTACGATCTTCCCATCGCGATCGATGATTAAAATACCTTCTTTCATATTGTTCGTTGTCGCTTCCAAAAACCGTTGCATCATCACGTTTTTTTCAGCATTCTCATGTAATTTTAGTTGGTACTCAATCGCCTTTACGGCTGATACAACCATTCCTAGCGTATGAGAGTGCACTTTTTCATAGGGTCCTGACATATTCAATACACCAATGATTCGGCCGTCGGGATCATGGATGGGGGCAGCGGAACACGTCCATGACTGGCATATTTTCGTGTAATGTTCCTCAGCAAACACTTGAATCGGACGATCAATGGCGATCGATGTGCCAATGGCGTTGGTCCCCATCACTTGCTCGCTCCAGTCCGCCCCCGCGATAAATCCGATTTCTTCCGCCCTCGCTAAAGGCTCGCGATCGCCAATCGACAAAAGCAACTGTCCGTTTTCATTGCACAGGATCACCAAAAATCCAGATCCTTTGACAATCGAATACAACCCTTCCATTAACGGCAATGACCAATCGATCAAGGAGCGGTACTTTTCATTGTCGATTTCTTTAATCCACCCGTACGGCCGAAACGGATCAACCATCGCTTTTTTCGACCGAAGCCAAGAGTCTCGAATCATGGGCGGCAAATCGGGATCGAGCTCGTTATGAAATACGAACTTTTCCCACATGATTTTCACTTGCTCGCTGGTCACGGCCATCTTATGTTCACCTCCGTGGTTGCTTTTGTTTTCTGTTTTCTCTTTCTCTCGCAGATTTCCTTTCTTGTATTTCGACGAAAGTGTAAAAAATGATCTCACATTCGTCCATGAGCATTTGTTAAAAATGACCAAAACTTTCGAGACAGGAGATAGGTACTGAACAGAGCTGTTGACCATGCCGCCTCGCACCAATTAGGCAGATATGGAGGCCTTTCTTCGTGCGTGAAACCTTTTATGTGTATATGCTGCAATAGAAAAGGTGTCCCGACCTTTTTGGGACACCCTCTTCCTTCATGAACAGACAAGCCTACTTTATCGCATAACATCCTTCATCGATTTAAAGATGCGATTTTATTTCAAACGCGCATCAAGAAAATCTAATACTTTTCTAATATTTTCTTCTGAATGAAATTCCGGCCCACCATGCCCCGCATTTTCAAACAGCTCGAGAATGACGTTTTCTTTTCCGATAACTGACTCCAATTTTTTAGCAAATTCAACAGATTGTAAATACGGAATGATATCATCTTTCATCCCATGCTGAATCAAAAATGGAGGACAATCTGGCGTAATATAGGTTTCTGGATTATGTTTGGCAACTAAATCTGGGATGAGAGTAATTTGTTGCCCCATCAATTTCGATTCAAATGAATCTGAGGAATTATGAATTTGACCTTCGATACCGATTTCAATAAATTGGTCATCCATAGTCAGAAAATTGATAGGCCCATACCAATCAACAACCGCTTGCACTCGGTCAGAGTATTCAACATATCCTATAGTAGGATTTTTAAACTCCGGAACATCCCCTGAAGTTCCAACTAATGCCGCTAAAGCCCCTCCTGCCGATCCGCCCCATACAGCGAATTTTTCTGAACAAAGCGAAAATTCATCAGCATGGGCACGCAAGAATCGAATCGCAGCTTTTACATCTTCAATATCGGCCGGAAACGTAGCTTCACCGCTCAAACGATAATTCACAGAAGCAATAGCATACCCTCGCTCCAATCCATGCAATGCAGCCTCGCAATCTGGGCCCTTTTTATCTCCGAAAGCAAATGCTCCTCCATGGATAGAAATAATGACTGGAAATGGCTTTTCCCCTTTCTCCGGTAAATAGATGTCTAACTTTTGTGATTCAGATAACGAAGCATATGGAATGTCAAAATACGTCTTTGTCATATTCATTCCCTCCCACAAATTGCAATAAGACTAAAAATTCTTTCCTTAGATACACCATTATTGAGCAATTGTCTTCGAAAATTCAAAATTCCTTTTGGCAGGGGCCGTTTCTTTTAACCCTAAAAATAGAATAAATGTAACAATTGTTGCTAACAACACGATCCATATAGGTGCAGCGATACCATAGCGATCAGCAAACATGCCGCCTAACGCTGGTCCTAACGTTCCCCCAATTACCTCTCCAACAAGATTCACAAGAGACATAGCCGTCGCTGCCGAAACAGGGGGAACAGATTCTCCGGGAATGGTAAAAAATGTTAAGGGAGCTAGGCATGATCCACAACTAAATGTAATAACAGCTAACACGATCATTCCGTGTATATTGTGGAAAAGCAAAAATGAGATGGGCAGCAACATTTGCACAAACATCACCGTTAACACAACAGGTTTACGACCAAAGCGATCTGAAAGCCACGGCATTAATGCTGACCAAACAAACTGGGCAATACCATAAATGCTGAAAATGGCTGCAGCTGCTGTTTGTGAAAACCCTCCTTCTTTCATTAAGTATAAAGGTCCAAAACTTGAAAACGTTAAAATTGGCCCCCCCATTTGAAAAATAGCACCTATTACGCATAGCCATACATTTCGACTTTTCAAAACTATCTTTACGTCACTCCACTTCATTTTTGAAACATGACTAACATCCTTCTCTGATTCATTAGAAAGACGCGGCTCTCGCATATAAATCCATAGAAAGATACCTAACAAAATGCCTGGTATAGACATGGAATACAGAGCATATCGCCAACCTAAGTGACCGGCAATCGCTACAATCAATGTGGGAGTTAGCCCACCTATTAAAGAAGACATAGCGATAATAAACCCCGCATTAAAACCTCTTCTAGAAGGAGTGGATTCAGCCATCATCGAAGCTTGAATCAGAGGAATAGAAGGTCCTTCCGCCAAACCAATGATGGCTCGGGCAACAAGTAACGCAATAATTGATTGAGCCAACCCTACTCCAAATGTCGCTATAGAAAACATAAAGACAAAGAAAACAAGAAAGTTTTTTCTCTTTCCAATTGAATCAGAGATAAACGCAAAAATTACACTACTAATCCCCCATGTAAAGGCAACAATGGACATTGTCAAACCCAGCTGCGCATTGGTAAGCTGTAAATCAGCAGCTATATTTGGAAAAATATACGTAATACCAAGTCGATCTAAAAAAATCAACCCCCATAACAATCCAAAAGATACCATAATGATATTTTCATATCGCCACCATTTCACTGCTCCGTGATTCATCGCTTTTCTCTCCCCTTTGAAAAATTCGCTTTTTGTGACCATGCTTCACGCCATCAGTCAACTCTCTTTTATTTTCCTTTGCTTATGATTCTTTCTTCTCTTCCCCCTTGAGCATCGTCAGCAATTGATCATAACTTTTAGGCGGCTGGCCGTTCCATTGTTCACGTATTCTTTGATCGGCCAGCCATTGCAACTTTGCCTTCACCGCCTCAGACATTGTCGCATCAATGCCCAGCATGCCGAGCGTGGCCATCACTTCGCTCATTTCTGCCACCCGTCGCTCCGCATGAATAGCGGTGCGCGGCAGCAGCAAATCCGCTGTTTCTTGCAGCGGCCGTGCGGTTATCGATTCATTTAGAGAAGCCAGCACCGTCTCCTCAACCCCATATATTCGGCTTGCATGCAGCGTCTCAAGCAACAATGCCGAAACCCCTTTCATAAAAATGCTGCGAAACATTTTTATGGCTGACGAACTTCCAGGAGTTTCGCCAATGAATGTGACATTCATCCCCCATCCATTGGCTTCTTCTGCAAACCCGAGCGCCTTCGATCCGCTGACATAGATTGGCACTTTATGCTTTTTCAGAGGAACAGTGTCCATCACTGCCGCATCGATAAATGAGGCTCCTGTTTCGGCAATGCGTGCCGCCACTCGCTCCATTGTCATCGGAGAAGCCGCGTTCATATCAATGTAACAATGATCGGTATGCAAAAAGGGCTGAATGTTTTCCGCGATCATTTCCGCGACTTTCGCACTGGCCGTGCAAAAAAGATGTGTTGTGTTTTCGCAAAGTTCCTTCAAGGAAGCCGTGAGTGGGATGCCGAGCGCCGCTGCCCGCTCGCGGATCATAGCTCCATATAAAGGATGGTCGCTGTTTATGTCATAGGCGAAAATAGAGGTGATCTTCTTTTCTTCCAGCAGCCCGCTTGACATGGCAAAAGCCGCTTCTCCAAATCCAATAAATCCAATCGATGGTGCTATCATTTTTCATCTCCCCATCGTTCAAAACGTTTATGTCGCCTTGATTCCAAAAGAATGCCGTTTTTGAAACGCTTCCTCGTTCTCGTAGTACACCACATTTTCTCTTTGCAATGTTGCTCGCAAATGGTAAAAATCTAAGCTCAACTCGCCTTTTTCAATTTTCTGCTTTGTTTCCGCTTCTTTGTCAACGCGTTTTTTTGCCGCCTCCAATGATGAAGCCGCCTCATCTTTGCGAATCACTACCACTCCATCATCGTCCGCCATGATGAGATCCCCTGGGTGGACGAGCACGCCAGCGCATACAGCGGGAGCGTTCACCCAACCGCCCCTCGCTTTTGTAGTGCCTTCCGGATGAACAGCTTTCGACCAAACTGGAAAGCCGAGTTCGCGAATTTGTTTTACGTCGCGAATGCCAGCATCGATAATAAGCCCTTGTACGCCCCTCTTCATTAACGCACGCACAATAAGCTCACCAATCATCCCATGAATTCCTTCGCCAATCGTTGCGATGACAAGTACGTCTCCAGGCTGACACACTTCAATGGCGGCATGGATCATTAAATTATCTCCCGCGTAGCAAACGGCGGTCACTGCTGGCCCGCATATCGATATCCCCTGTTGAATCGGCTTCAGTTTAGGAGAAAGCAGCCCTTGCTTTCCTTGCGCTTCATACACGGTTGACACATCGTAATGTTTCAGTTCCTCGATGATTGACAAAGCTGGACGTTGAATGTTGCGAATGATGTATTTTTCCATCAGATAAGCTCACCCCCTACAAGAGGGAAAAAACGGCTAAACGCTTCCGCGTATTGATATTGTTGATTGCCCGAGCACCGGCGTGCATGGTTGCCGCGCAAAGCTGCTTTAGCTGCATAATAGTCAATTAAATGTTTTTGCGCCTTGAAACAATTCATCGCTGCATATTTTTGTTCATACGTATCGGTAATATCAACGATCACTTCCGGCTTGAAATCGCTAATCTCCGATTGGTGCGGTTCAAAGCCAAACAGTTTCGGTTGCTTGATTTTCGGCAAATCGACATCGCGCACCCCAGCCGATGTCGCCAACACGGACGCTTCAAACACAAAACGGGAAACGGTTTCATGGTCGGGATTGAACGCATCACGCGGCCCATGTGTTAAAATCACATTCGGGCGAGCCTCACGAATTTTCCTTACTAATTGCAACGTCCGCTCCGGCGTGATGGTCATATGATAATCTTCGTAATCCCAAATCTCGTAATCCTTCACTCCCAAGCATTCTGCCGCGGCTTCGATTTCACTTCGGCGCACCGCTTTAACGTTTTCAAGAGTCTGTCCTTCCACCTTCCATAAGTCGTTTGATTCACCACGCGCTCCATAGCTCAAAATCACAAGCGACACATTGGCTCCAGCCTTTACATATTTCGCAATCGTCCCGCCGCCTCGCCAGACAAAATCAGCAGCATGGGCGCTGACGACTAATAAGTTTGTGTGTTGATCCATGGCTTCTCCTCCTATCGAACACTTATTCTCTTTCTATAACCGGTTGCGCTTACACTTTCGAAGCGACTTCTTCCACGAGAATGGCTGTATTGATGACAGTCATTCGTTTGACTTCGTCCGGTGTAAAGCCGCCATGCTCAATGAGTTGACGAACAAACTCCAGCAGCCCTTCATCCGGGTAGACGTTGCTCGGCTGGCCTAAGTCGGTGGATAAAATGCAATGTTTGGAACCAACATACCGAATTTCCGCAAATACCGACTCCCACGTCGTCTTTCCTGATGCCGGTGTTGTAAAGCAATGTTCCATGATCGCTCCCATCTCAGCAAGCTCTTTTTGTTCCTCTTTGGACAAAGCGATCGATGGAAAGTTTGGATGAGTGATGACGATTTTCCGCACACCGACCGCACGAGCCTCTTTCACCAGTTCATAAATTTCCTGTTTGCCCACATGTCCCGTCGCCAAAATCAAATCGTATTTTGCCATCACTTCCAAACAGTCGTACACTTCTTTTTTCAAACGATGGTTTTCATCTAAAATTCGAATGGTTGGCAACGCCTTTCCTTGCGCCTCAAATTCTAGACGCAACTTCGCCCAATGTGGCAATTTCACAGGAGGGCTGTTGATGAAATGTTCTTGTTCGTTCGCAGCGTCAAACGTCGGCATCCACACGATTTTCGCTCCGTCTCTTGCCGCCATTTCCACCGCAACAGCGTTTAACCCTCCAACTGTATTGTTTAGGCAGATTGCTCCAACCGCTTGAAATCCGGGAAACTGGCGATTGACCAAAGCTGCTCGTTCAGCGGTGCAGAAATAATGGGACTTAATGCCGTATCCCTTCATGCCAAGCCGTTGAAGCCGTGCCGCCATCTCAAAATCATCCAGTTTTCTCGGCAACACGTCAGGTCCGGTATGAACATGAAGATCATATGCATCCTTCAGCAACTCTTCATACAAACAGCATCCCTCTTTCTTTAAACAATATTGTTAAACAATTTTGTTTATGATTGAATTATAAAATACTATTCTTCATCATGTCAACAAAATCATTCAAAAATTTCGTAAAAAAAGCTGGTTTCAGCTTTGTCGCTGAATAAACCAGCATGTTCCTCCACTCTTACCAGACTTCTTTAACAATCTCTATACATGCTCATTAAAAAATTAACATTTGCCTTCTCCTGCAACGAACTGCCTTCCCCCATGGCTCAGCTCGCAGATTGAGCCTACAGGATCTTTGGAGGAAGTGCTGCAACGCTCAGGGTGTGCAGGATAACGGAGAGGTTAACTCTTCATGTTGCATGTATATCGTTGGAGGCCAGACCATTTCATCGTGGTAAACTACCTACCACTTACACTTCGCTGAGAAGTGGGGCTTCAAGCGACTTGTGCGTGTTCACCGAACAGCAAGCCACGCCCAAGAACCCTTTACGCTTCC
>NZ_ATCO01000056.1:0-27842 GCF_000422025.1 Geobacillus sp. WSUCF1
GAAATGCACCGTTCTCCCCCTTTCCAGCGCTCGATCGTCGATTCCAGCGTATACCCGCCGGCAAACGGCGCCTCCCATTCCCAAAACGGGCGAACGTCCGGCGCATATTGTTCAAGCACGAAACGGATCGGGCCGCTGTGGGTGACGATCGCCACATGGCGGGCGCCCATCCGCCCAGCGAACGCAATCGTCTCCGCCAGCGCTTGTTCGATGCGCGCTCGGAAGTCGGCATAACGCTCCCCGCCGGGCGGCGCCGCGGAAAACGGCGACGCAAGCCATTGGCGGTAGGCGGGCTCCGCTTCCAGCTCGGCAAACGTTTTTCCTTCCCAAGCGCCAAAGTGAAGTTCGCGCCAACGGCTCGTACACCAATCCGCCCTGCGGCCGTCAAACAGCAAGGCGGCCGTTTCTTGGCAGCGGCGCAGATCGCTTGCCACGAGACAATCAACCGGACATGGCCACTCGATCCGCAAGCCGCGCAGCCGGCGATGCTCCTCAGGCGAAAGCGGTGCGTCCGTCCAGCCGATATACGCTCGGCGTCTGTTTTGTTCCGTCATCCCATGGCGGATGAGTGTAACAGCCAAATGACGCCCCATAGCACCGTCTCTCCCCCTTCGATGAACGCCCCGAGCACATCGCCGCTCACGCCGCCAAACTGCTTTTCCGCCCACGGCTTTGCCGCGAGGGAACAAAGCGCCATCACCGCGGCCAGCACTGCAACCACCGCCAGCGGAACGCCCGCCGCCGGAAGAAGCAAAAGCACAAGGCATGTCAATCCCAGCGCCCATGCTGCATCGCGCCATGAACTATATTCGCGAAGCGCTGACGCCATTCCTGTCGGCTTCGCCAGCTTGCCGGCGGAAAGAAGCCAGACAGCCCCAGCTCTTGACAGCAGTGGAATGGCAATAAACAGGGCAGGGGAAATGCCCGCTTTGATCGCTTCATGCAAAAACAGCCAGCGGAACGATAACAAACAAACGAGCGACAACACGGCGAACGCGCCGACGCGCGAATCGGACATGATCTCTTGCCGCCGCTTGGCGTCCCGGTACGAAAAAAAGGCGTCACTCACATCCATAAAGCCGTCGGCGTGCAGCCCGCCGGCAAGCCAAATGCCAATCCAAAGAAGAAGGAGAGCCAAAAAAGAAGGCGGGCCGAACGAAAGCGCCGCACAGACGCCGTACACCAAGGCAGCCAGCGCCCCGAGCAGCGCTCCAGCCAACGGCATGGTGCGCACAAGCCAGCGGACATGTGGGGCATTCCATTCAATCGAACGCCGGACCGGAATGATCGTAAACAGCTGCAGCGCCAGCAGCCAGCCATTCCATGCCCGCTTCATTGCGGCCACTGTCCTTTCTTCACACGAAGAAGACCGCATTCCACCATAGCGGCGGCTTCTGCTTCCGCGACCAACTGTTGATGAAGCCAGCCGAGCGTTTTCATGTAGCGGAACGTGCCGAGGTCATCCGGCACGCCGCCAGAAAACAACTCATTGGACACAATGACAACAGCGCGGCACACCGCCGCCCACATCTGCACTTGGTCGAGCAAGCAACGGGCAGCGGCGAACGCTCCTTCCTCTGTTTTCCATTCATCTCCGGCAAATAACACATTCGCCCACCACATAGTCAAGCAGTCGAGAAGGACAACATCAGACGGACGAAGCGCCGCCAACAACTGATCAGGCGCTTCCCACACCACCCAAGACGCCGCCATCCTCATGCGTCGCTCTTGATGGCGGCGAATGCGCTCTTTCATTTCCGCATCGGCAGCCCGGGCGGTGGCAACATAATGAAGCGTCTCGCCAGCGGCCAGCCGGATGGCGCACACCTCTGCCGCTTCACTTTTGCCGCTGCGCACCGCGCCGCTCACAAACACGATCATCCATCCCACCTCTCAAGCGCCTCAAGCAGCCGGTCATTCTCCACCTGCGTTTTGACGGCGAGCCGGATGTAGCGGCCGTCAAGCCCCGGGAAATTCATCGTATGGCGCGGCACAATCCCTTCCTTCAACAAATGAAAAAACAGCTCCTCTGTCCGTCCTGAACACGGACGCAACAAATAAAAGTTCACGACCGATGGCGAGACGTCATACCGCCCGGCAGGCAGCGACCGAAACACCCGCTCCCGCTCGGCGGCGATCCGTTCTTTCGTCCACTTGACAAACGATTCCATCGCCATGAAACGAAGCGCCAATTGTTGGGCGATGCCGTTTGTGCTCCATGGCGGCTGATGCGTTTTCAGCGAAGCGATCACCGCCTCGTCAGCAGCGACATAACCAAGGCGCGCGCCGGCCAGGTGATGGATTTTCGTCAACGATCGAAGCACAATGAGGCGCGGATAGCGTCCCAACCAGCGCATCGCCGTAAACCCGCCGCGCCAAAACGGATAAAATGCTTCATCGATGATTACATAGGTGCCAGCCGTGTGCGCCGCGTCCACCAGTGATCTCAATTCACCCTCCTCCATCACCGTCCCCGTCGGATTGTTCGGATGGCATAAAAAGATAATGTCTTGCTTGCCTGCCCAGGCAGTCGCTTCATCCAAGTCATAAGAAAAGCCCCGCGCTTCATCGGCCGCGAATCCCTCCACATCGCATCCATAAGCGAGACAGGCGCGCCGATACTCGGAAAACGTCGGCTCCAAGATGCCGACGCGCCGACCGGCAAATAGCGCGGCCAACAAATAAATCGCCTCCGCTGCCCCGTTCGTCATCAGCACTTGTCCGGGTCGAATCTGCTCCTGCTTGGCAACGAGCTCCCTGAGCGCCTTCGCTTCCGAATCCGGATACTCACCGGCCCAGCGAATCCACTCCTCACCGCTCGGCCAAGCTGACGGCGGCAGCCGGTACGGATTCGTATTGACGCTGAAATCAATGTATTCGTCTGGAGGGGCCAATCCGCATTGCTCATACAACGCGCGCGGATTCGCCCCATGCGCCGGCCAACGCAACGATTATCCCCCCAATCCATAGCAATAATGTAAACACTAGCACCGTTCCAATCATGATGCGGACCGCTTGGCGAATGTGGGCGGCGCGAAGCGGGGCGGCCGGGTCACCGAGCGTCGGCCTCCTCGAGACCACGCCGCCGTATGTATTCGTTCCGCCGAGCTGCACCCCAAGCAGCCCGGCCATCGCCGCCTCAAGCCAGCCGCTGTTCGGGCTTGGGTGGCGGCGGGCATCGCGAAATAAGATCGACAGCGCCAAACGAAAGCGGCGGCCGCCAAAGACCAACACCATCACAAGCGCCGTCAGCCGCGCTGGAATGTAGTTGAGCGCATCGTCCAGCCGCGCGGCCGCCCAGCCAAATTCGCGATACTTCTCATTTTTGTAGCCAATCATGGAATCACACGTGTTCACCGCCCGGTACAATAACGCGAGCGGCGCACCGCCCAAGGCCGCATAAAAGAGCGGAGCGGTGATGCCGTCGCTCGTGTTTTCCGCCACCGTCTCCACGCAGGCGCGGGTGATGCCGGCTTCATCGAGCCGCTCGGTGTCGCGGCCGACGATCATGGACAGCGCGCGGCGCGCCGCAGGAAGATCGCCTGCTTCCAGCGGCCGGCGCACATCCTCAGCCGCCTCAGCGAGGCTTTTCGTCGCAATGGCGGTGAAAATGAGGGCCGCCTCGATCGCCACCCCTACGTATACGGACAGCGCGTAGCCCACATAAACGATGAACGCCGATATCCCGTAAACAGCGGCCAACACGACCGCCACGGCCGCCGCCCCTTTCGTCCGCCGCTTTGTTCCTTGATTCCAGCGGCGATCAAGCCACGCAATCATCATTCCCATCCCGCGCACCGGATGCGGCAGCCAGCGCGGATCGCCCACGAGGGCATCGAGAAACAGCGCCAACGTCAATGCGGCCAAATGGGTCATCGCCGTTTCCTCCGCTTCTCCCAGCGGCCAAGCGCCTCAACTGTTGCCTCATACACAAGCCGGCCGAGCGCCCGGCCAAGCTCCGTCGCCGTTCCGGCATAGGCAAAGACCTGCCCGGTTTGCGTCGCCGCCACAGCGAGCGAATCGGTCGACGTACCGGTGGCAAGCGTCCCGGTTTCCGGGTCGCAAACCGAACAGTCGGCGAGCGCTTTTGCCTTCGCTTCTGTCGCTGTCATCACCGCCTGGACAAACGCTGCTTCCGTCAGCACTCCGTCAATGACCACCACCATGTTGATCGTCCCCGGTCTTGCCGCTAGCGGCTGATGCTGCCACGCCCGAGCGGCATCGACGGCATTGCCGACGCCAGCGGTCGCCATGACCGCAACCGAAAACGCTTCCCCTTCTTTCTGAAGCCAAACAGCATCCCGGACATCAACCGCCGTCATCATGCCGACCGTTCGTTCCGGCGGAAACCCGTGCTGCTCCAAATAGCGGCGCATGTCTCCTTCCGCATCACTGCAATCGTAATCCAACCCGACTTGGCGGTTGACAAAATGGGTCGCCCATTGAAATCCGGCGCCGATCAATGCCGAGGACAGGACGCGAAGCGGCGCGGCCGCAGTAAGCACAGCGGCGTCATCAAGAAAGGAAAGCCGCAGCCCGCCGACCGGCGATTCCCCTTGCTTCTTGTTCGGCATGAACGAAAACATCGGCGTTGCCGACGCCGGATGGGCCAGACGCACAATCGGCGCGGCAAACACTTCCTCAAGCAACGCCGGCGTCATGACATCCGCAGGGGCGCCGAGCGCGGCTATTTTCCCTTTGTTCAGCACGAGCACCCGATCGCAATACAAGCTCGCCGCATTCATATCGTGGAAAACGGCGACGACCGTCAAGCCGCGGGCGTGCGCCGCTTCGGCGAGCCGGTCCAAAAGCCGGACTTGGCCGCTCACATCCATATGGTTCGTCGGCTCATCGAGCAAGAGCAGCTTGGGCTCTTGGGCGAGTGCGCGGGCCAAATAGGCGCGCTGCCGCTCGCCGCCGCTCAATCGTTCGAGCGGTTCATCGATTTTCCCCGTCAGGCCGACGGCCGCAAGCGCGTCTCGGAGGGCGGCTTCATCGTCCTCCGTCCACGTCGGAAAGAAGCCGCGCTGATGAGGATAGCGGCCGAGCGCCACCGTTTCCCTCACCGTATAGCCGGGCGCCGCCTCCGCTGTCTGCGGCAAGACGGCGGCCATCCGCGCCCATTGCTTCGCAGACAGCGCCGAGAGCTTTCGGCCATCGATGACGATCTCCCCGCTTGCCAGCGGCAGCTCTTTGCTGATGAGTTTGATCAAAGTCGTTTTCCCGCTGCCATTCGGCCCTAAGATGCCGAATATTTCGCCTTTTTCCACGGCAAACGTCACACGATCAAGCACTTGCTTTGGTCCATACCGATGCGATACGGCCCGCACCTCGAGCATCATCATCCCATCTTTCGCTTCATTTTTCGGAAAAACAAGACGGCAAATAGCGGGGCGCCGATCAGCGCGGTGATGACGCCGATCGGCAGTTCGCGCGGTTCGATGATCGTCCGCGCCGCCACATCGGCAAGCACAAGAAACGCACCGCCGTACAAGAGCGACAGCGGCAACAGCACCCGGTAGTTCGGCCCGCACACAAGCCGAACCATATGCGGAACGACAAGCCCGACAAAGCCGATCGTCCCTGACACCGACACCGCCGCGCCGGTGAGCAGCGCCGCTGCCGTCAAAATGATGACTTTTCGGCGCGTAACATCAACGCCGACATGAAGCGCCGCCTCCTCGCCAAAGGCAAACGCGTTCAACTCGCGGCTGTTGGCGATGAGCACTGCGGCCCCAACGAGAAAAAACGGCAGCAACAGCCCGCTGTATTTCCAGCCGCGCATCGCCACGCTCCCCATCAGCCATGAGATGATTTGCCGCAATTCTTCCCCGGTCAACGCGATCATGAGCGAAATGAACGCGCTGAAAAACGCGCCGAAGATAATGCCGGCTAAAATGATCGTCTCAACCGACATGCGCCGCTCCACAGCGCGAGTGAACGCCAAAACGGCGGCAAGCGTCGCCATGCCAAACAAGATGCTCACGACCGGCAGCGTAAACGTGCCAAAGAACGGCCATTGCCAGCCGAGAAAGATGACGAGCACCGCCCCGACCGACGCGCCGGACGAGACACCGAGCGTGTACGGATCGGCGAGCGCATTTTTTAACAGCCCTTGAAACGCGGACCCGGCCAGCGCCAATGACGCCCCGACCAAAAACGCAAGCACGACGCGCGGCAAGCGGATCGCCATCACGATCGGCACCCAATCAGCCGGAATGTGGCGAGGCAGCGCCGCTCCGAACCATTCAGCCGCCAAAATGCGGACAATAGAAGAAAAGGGAATCGACAGCGATCCTGTCGATATCCCTACGAGCAACGATAACACGGCCGCGGTGACGGCCAATATATACATCCACATTTTACTTGAACACATCCGGGTAAATGGCTTTGGCAAGTTCCTCGACCCCTTCGACAAGGCGCGGACCCGGTCGGCTTACTAAGTCGGTGTTGACGTCATACACCCGCTTGTTTTTCACCGCCGGCACGTCTTTCCAAGCGGCGCGCGCCAACACTTGCTTCGCTCCGCCGTATGTCGTGATGATGACATCCGGCTTATAGGCCACGGCTTTTTCTTCCGTCACCATCGGCCAGCCTTCCAAGCTGCCGGCGACGTTTTTCGCTGAAATCACTTGAAGCATCTCATCCATAAACGTCCCTTTGCCGGCCGTATACAGCTGCGGCGGCGGCGACACTTCAATCCAGACATTGGCCTGTTTGTCCGCCGGGATTTGTTTCGCTTTTTCTTTGATTTTCGCAAGCTTCTCTTTCATCTCATCAATCACTTGCTTCGCTTTGTCTGTCGTCCCGGTCGCTTTGCCGATCAAGTCGATGGACGCATATACATCGTCGAACGACTTCGCGTCATTGACGACAAGCACGGTAATGCCGGCGTCTTTCAATTGCTTGAGGCCATCGCGCGAGTTATGGGCGCTTGACGCGTGGGCCAAGACGAGATCCGGTTTGAGCGAAATGATTTTCTCGACATTAAACTCCATGCCGCCGATTTTCGTTTTCGTTTTGACGTCTTCCGGATAATTGTCAAAATCGCTGACGCCGACGATCTTATCGCCCAACCCCAACGCATAGGCGATTTCCGTATTGCTCGGGATGAGCGAGACGATTTTTTTCGGTTCCGCTTTGATCGTGACATCCTCGCCAAGCCCGTCTTTCACTGTCACTGGAAACGCCGCTTGTTCCGTTTTCGGCTCGTCTTTTTTCGCAGGCTCGGTGCTGCCATTCGCCCCGCCACAGCCGACGAGCACGGCGGCCAAAAG
The DNA here is from genome assembly GCF_000422025.1 of Geobacillus sp. WSUCF1. NCBI lineage: Bacteria > Bacillati > Bacillota > Bacilli > Caryophanales > Anoxybacillaceae > Geobacillus > Geobacillus sp. WSUCF1. Next base: position 7,278 of record NZ_ATCO01000056.1, read on the forward strand.
GAAGAACACCGCCACCACCGCCGGCCATGTCCAACGTTTCATCCGTCATTCCCCCTTCAGTGATGTATGTACAATAAAAAACGCCCATTCCGCCTAAATCTGGGAATGAGCGCGAAACAGACCGCCAATGGGCACAACAATGCCCTGTACGACTGTTTCCGCGTCTCACCCCCCGAAGATTCGGAAACTGCGGCAAGCAAGGCAGGTCTACTGGCTCATGCTTCATCCTACTCTGAAGCCTTCCCGTACGGAAAACAGCGCAAGCCATCTGTCCGTACAGTGGCGATTTCATTTCGTCCGCATTGACAGTTGCGGGGACAGCTCCGGATTCCCACCGGATTCCCTATTAAGCCGTTTCGGCACCTTGCTGCAAATGGATTCAGTTATGGGATATGGACATTTTTATATTAAAACAGCGTTTGCCGTTTGACAACTATTTTTATAGAAAACTGGCAGCCAGCTCTCCAAACCAGCGTTCCCAGCCAAGCGTCCGCCTAACCGCCATAGGAAAAGGCGCCCCGCCTTTATGCAAGACGCCTTTCTGACTGCCGGCTCCACTCGTCACTGTTGAATATATTTGTCAAACACAAAACCAAAATCTTTGACCGTATAGTTCTTTTTCGCTTCCGTCAGCCAGCGAAAAGCGTATTCATTCACGGCCTGAAAATCCGCCGACACATTGGCGCCGTCGCCGCGCATGTTGGCAAACACCTTGGCCGCCAGTTCCAAACTCCGCTCCGCATAGTTGAACTTCGTTTCGTTTTCATGGCAAATGTCCGCGATCGCCAGCAGCGATTTATACAAGTCTTTCAGTTCCTCGATATGCTTTTTATGCACATCGATCGAGTATGCGTGCGGGCCGATTTTAAATTTGATTTCCGCATCCAAATCGACCGTCCCGGCTGTTTCGAGCGACACGTCGGAAATCGGATGCTTATAGTAATCGTAGCGGCGCAGCGTCCGTTTTTTGCTCGCGGCGCTCGTGCCGTCCAGATGAATGAGCGCGCGGTTTGTGAAGCAATATTCATCGGATTTCGACTTGATGAGAAAATAGATTTTTTCTCCATCCTCGTGCATCACATAATCATCGGCATCCACTTTGTCGTAGTCTTTCGGCTGAATAACCGAGCCGATGTCGCTTAGCCCAAGCACATCGGCGGCGACTTTTCCAAACATGCTCATGTTCCTCCGGCTCCTTCCACGTTTTATCGGCGCCCACCTATTGGCGGATGAACGGCGTTTTGCCTTAACAAGGCGCCGTACCCTCATTCTGTAATACGTCGCGATCGAAAAAATGTTTCATCGTCGGCAAATCCGCCCCAAACGCCGCGGCCAGTTCGGCGTTGGTGACCGCCGGATACAGCGGCGCAAATTCCCCGATGACTTCCGCGACGATCACCCTGCCTTCTGACGCTTGAATCGATTGTTTTAACACATGGTGCAATCCGACTGGAATGAGCAACCGGTTGAGGAACCCGAAAATGCCGACGCCAACCGCCCCGGCGCCAACGATCCAATGGCCGACCGCGTTGATGCCATCTTGAATCGGCGGCCATACATAGCCAAAAATCAAGGCAAGCACGAGCATGACAAGCGATGTCACGATCGGCACAAACCGCCGTCCGCCGAAGAAGCCGAGCCAGTCGGGCAACTTGATATCATGATAGCGATTGTATAAAAGCCCGGCGATCACTCCGGAGATGATGCCGCCTAATACGGACATATTGATGTCCTTATCAATCGCGGCGGCCCCTTTTGTCAAGACAAAGTAGCCGATCGCCCCAGCAAGCGCCGCCGCGCCGTTGCCGTCTTTCGAAAAACCGATGGCCACGCCGATGGCGAAAATGAGCGCTAAGTTGGAAAATACCGCATCGCCCGCGGCGGCGATAAACGGAATATTCAATAAATCAGGCTGGCCAAGCCGAAGCAGCAATCCCGCCGCCGGCAATACGGCAATCGGCAGCATTAACGCTTTTCCTAGCCGCTGCAAAAACCCTAACATCATGATCCTCCCCTTTTCATCTCAATCATAAATTTGTACCGGTCGCCGCGGTACACCGATTTGACGACTTCAAGCGGCCGACCGTCGACAAGGTGCGTGCGGCGCTCAAGCAACAGCACCGGAGCCCCTTCTTTCATCTTCAGATGCTCCGCCTCCACCTTGCGGGCGACCGATGCTTCCAATGTTTGAACAGCGGAGCCGATGATCATCCCTTTTTCTTTTTCGATAAATTCATAGACGGAACCGCTTACAACATCACGCGTCAGCCCGGGAACAAGATGGACAGGAATGTACAGCGTCTCCAACGCCATCGGCAAGCCGTCGGCCAACCGAAGGCGGCGGACTTCGTAAAGGTCATCGCCTTCCGTGACGCCAAGTCCTTCAGCGAGCTTCTCGGAAGCCGGAACCATCTCAAAGCTGAGGACGATCGTGCCCGGCTCCAGGCCACGCGCCCGCATATCTTCGGAAAAGCTCGTCAGCCCTTTCAGCGGCTGCTCGATTTTTTGGGCGGCGACAAACGTCCCCTTCCCGCGCCGGCGGATGAGATAGCCATCGTTCACTAAATTGTTGACCGCCTGCCGAACGGTCATTCGGCTGATGTCATACATTTCCGCCAACTCGCGCTCAGACGGGATTATCTCGCCCGGCTGCCATTCTCCTTTTTCAATCTTTTCTTTTATATATTGCTCGAGCTGATAGTAAATCGGAATCGGCGACTGTTTATCGATCACGGCGCATCCACCCACTGCTTTTCCTTTGGGATGAGCGAGAGCGCCTCGCAGTCGGCGATGATCGTCACGTCCGGATGAAGGTGAAGCGCTGAAGCCGGCAAGTCCGGTGTGACAACGCCTTCGAGAAGCCGGGCCATGGCCTCCGCTTTTTCCTCCCCTGACGCCAACAGCACGATGCGGCGGCTGCGCAAAATGGTCGCAATCCCCATCGTAATGGCATAGCGCGGCACGTCATCAAGCGATGGGAAAAAGCGGGCGTTCGCTTCCCGTGTCAGCTCGGTCAGCTCGACGACGTGGGTGGCTGTCGAAAACGGCGTCCCAGGCTCGTTGAACCCGATATGGCCGTTGCGGCCGATGCCCAAGAGCTGCAAATCGATGCCGCCCAATTCATCGATGAGCCGCTCGTAACGGCGGCATTCTTCGTCAAGATCAGCAGCCAAGCCGTTCGGCACATGCGTCTCGTGAAGCGGGATGTCAAGCTTTGAAAACAAATGCTCATTCATATAATGGCGATAGCTGTTCGGATGATCCGGACCAAGGCCGACGTATTCATCCAAATTGACCGTGCGCACAAGCCGATACGATGTCCCATGCTGCCGATGATCGGCGGCCAATTCGCGGTACACACCGAGCACGGTCGAGCCGGTCGCCAAGCCGAGAACAGCGTTCGGCTTTTCCTTGACTTGTTTGATGATGATGTCCGCCGCCTGACGGCTCATCTCTGCGTAGTCAGCAGCTTTCAAAAGCTTCATGGCCATCGCTCTTCCTCCTTTCATCCGGTTTGCGATAAGCAAGAACGCCGCGGCAAAACGTCATCATGACTTCATATCGTTCATTCAAAACGACGACATCGGCGTCTTTGCCGGGCCGCAAGCTGCCTTTCCGATCAAGCAAGCCAAGCTGTTTCGCCGGATTCCAGCTCGCCATGCGGATCACCTCTTCAAGCGTGCAGCCAGTATAATCGAGCACACGGCGGATGGCCTCGCCAAGCTTGAGCACGCTTCCCGCCAGCGTGCCGTCGGCAAGCCGCGCCTCCCCGCCGCAGACTTCCACCTCTTGGCCGCCGAGATCATACTTCCCATCGCCGAGACATTTCGCCCGCATGGCGTCGGTGATTAAGATAAGCCCATCGCTTCCTTTATTCCGGTAAGCGAAGCGGACCATCGGCGGCGCAACGTGCAACCCGTCGGCGATCAGCTCGCACATCACTTCTTCAAACATAAGCACCGCACCGGCGACACCCGGTTCACGGTGATGGATGCCGCGCATCCCATTGAACAGGTGGGTCGCATGCGCCACCCCTGCATGGACCGCCGCTTTTACTTCGTCGTAAACGGCATCGGAATGGCCGATCGAAGCGATCACACCGGTCTGTTTCAAGTAGGAGGCAAGTTCCAGCCCCCCGTTCCGCTCTGGGGCAAGCGTGACAAGGCGGATATGGCCGCCCGCCGCCTTTTGCCAGTGCTGGAACAGTGAGATGTCCGGATCGGCGAGATGGCGCGGGTGCTGCGCTCCGGCGCGCTTCAGCGACAAAAACGGTCCTTCCAGATGAACACCGAGCACTTCGGCGGCTCCCGGCCTGTTCGCCTCCGCCATATAGCGAGCGACGTTGCGAAGCGCGGCTTCGATTTGTTCGCTTGGCGCTGTCATCGTCGTCGCCAGGAAACTTGTCGTCCCTTCCGCCGGCAAGGCGTTGGCCATCTTGTAAAGCGCCTCCGGGGTCGCATCCATGACATCCGCCCCAGCCGCCCCATGAATATGGACATCGATGAATCCCGGCACGATGGAAAACCGTGAGGAAAGCTCGATCACTTCCGCCCCTGCATCAGTTGGGCACGACGACATCGGCCCGATCGCGGCCACTTTTTCCCCTTCGATCAGCACATACCCTTGTTCAATGTTTCCTGTTTCTGCATACACCGCGGCATTTTTCAATATCCACCGCTTCATCGCGATTCCCCACTTTCTGTCTCTCATTATAACATTATATATTCTAGTTGTCTATACCACTAAAACAAATCCGTCAACCAGTTCGCTTCAGCATGAAAGAAGCAGGGAAGCCGTGGCTTCCCCGTTCTTCCAAACGGCGCTACGCTCCTTTCGGTCCGCGGGCCGGCAAATAAAACGAAAACGTCGTTCCTTCGTTCAGTTTGCTGTGAACGGTAATGAGCCCTTTATGCGCTTCGACGATGTTTTTGGCGATGGCAAGGCCTAACCCGGTGCCGGAACGGCCGCGCGTGCGCGCTTTATCGGCTTTGTAAAACCGTTCAAACACAAACGGCAAATCCTCTTCAGGAATGCCGGAACCAGAGTCTTGGACATGGATCGTCACGCCGTCGCCGCTTGGTTCGATGATGAGGCGAACTGTGCCGCCCGATTCCGTATGGCGGATGGCGTTGTCAATTAAGTTCGTCAGCACCTGTTCGATCCGATCCGGATCGAGAGCGATTTCGATGTCCCGATCGCGAAACTCGGCTGTCAGCTCAATCTGCTTTTCTTTCGCCAGCCCGTAAAACTTGCGGATCACCCGCTCGATGTAAGGAACAAGCTTGACTTGTTCGTACTCTAGCTCGATATGGCCAGCTTCCATGCGCGCCAAGTCAAGCAAATCGTTAACAAGGCGGCCCATGCGCAGCGACTCGTCGTAAATGACTTTCGCCATCTCTTTCTTCTCTTCTTCGCTCGCCGCGATATCGTCGATGATGGCCTCGCTGTAGCCTTGGAGCATGGCAATCGGCGTGCGCAATTCGTGCGAAACGTTGGCGATAAAGTCTTTGCGCAGCTTGTCAAGCCGCCGCTCTTCGGTCATGTCGCGCAAAACAGCCACCGCGCCGCGCACCATCGTTTTGCCGTACAGCGGCGTCATTAAAATGACCCACGTCCGCCCCTGCAGCGTCACTTCGGTCGATTGCTCCTTCTCCTCGCGAACGACGCGGGCGAACAGCTCTTTCACTTGCGGCGGCAGCGGGGCCATGGCCTCGACGTCGTTCCCTTGCTCAAAATACCACGCCTGCAAAAACCGCTCAGCCGGCGGGTTCGTAATCAAGATTTCCCCGTCGCGGTTAAACGTGATGACGCCATCGGCCATGCTGCTTAAAATGCTGGCGAGCTGTTCTTTTTCCTGGTTTAAGGCGTTGATGTTAAACTGCAGACGCCGTCCCATTTGGTTGAACGCCATCGCCAGCCCACCGATCTCATCGTTCGTTAAAATCGGCACTTTCATATCGAAATGGCCCCGCGCCATTTCGAACGCGGCTTGCCGCATTTTCCGGAGCGGAGCGGTGATGCGCGTCGACAAGAAAAAGGCAAAAAACGTCGTCATAATAATGGCGATAAAGGCGGCAAGAAAAATGAGCTCTTTCGTATGCTCCGTTGCATCGGCGATCGCCTCGAGCGACTGATAGATAAACACAGCTCCTCGGCTGCCATCCGGCATCGACATCGGCACGCCGACAATGATCATATCACGGGGCAGCTTTTCTTTTGGATGCCGCTGTGGCATATACAAACGCTTTTTCACCGTTTTCCCATCTGTCAGCACACGCCGCAAGTCCCGATCTTGGCGAATCGACGACAGCGGCATATTGTCCAACCCAGCATCGCCAGGCGAATACCAATAGTGCGACTCATCGGCGACGATGACGGCTTTCGTTCGATTGTCCACAAGCGTCCAAGCGATCGAGCGGGCAAGCTGCTCGTCGCGGTAATCGTGCATCACCTCAGCCACTTTTGTCGCCAGGCGGGTCAAGTCGTTTTCCGCTTCCTGCACATAATAATCTTCCAAAAATTTAATAAGCAAAATGCTTAAAATAAACAGCACGCACGAAACGAGCAACAAAATCGTAAACCATAGCTTGCCGACGACGCTGCGAAACAGCCACATCAGTCGTTCACTGCCTCAAACTTGTAGCCGACGCCCCAGACGGTGACGATCATTTTTCCCGCCTGCGGCGACGCTTTATTCAACTTTTCGCGCAACCGTTTAATGTGGGTGTCGACCGTGCGCAAGTCGCCGAAAAATTCGTAATGCCATACTTCCTTCAACAGCTGTTCGCGGTCGAACACTTTGTCGGGCGAGCGGGCCAAAAAGAGAAGCAGCTCATATTCTTTCGGCGTTAAGCTGACTTCCTTGCCGTCGACCGTCACCCGGTGGGCATCGTTGTCAATCGTCAAATGCGGAAACACAAGCACGTCTTTCGCCGTCGTCTCCACCGGCGCGTAGGCGGCGTTCGCCGCGCGGCGCAACAGCGCTTTTACGCGCAGCACGACTTCGCGCGGACTGAACGGCTTGACGATGTAATCATCCGTGCCGACTTCAAACCCTTGCACGCGGTTGGATTCTTCGCCTTTTGCCGTCAACATGATGATCGGCGTCGTTTTTTGCTCGCGGATTTCTTTGCACACCTCAATTCCATCTTTGCCCGGCAGCATCAGATCGAGCAAAATGACGTCATAATCATTCGTCAACGCCTTCTCCAACGCTTCATTGCCGTCGCCGGCCTCATCGATCACATAGTTTTCCCGCTCCAAATACATTTTCAAGAGCCGCCGGATGCGCTCTTCATCGTCAACCACTAAAATACGGATGGTTTTTTCTTGTTTTTCCAATGCTTTGCACCCTCCCATCATCAATGGAAACACTCCCTATTTTCTAGTTTACCGAAAAACCGGATGCTCGCCAACAGAGCATCCGGTTGTTTTCCATTATGTTCCGGCGTACGAGTGCAATCCCGCAATGACGAGGTTGACCGCCACTAAGTTAAACATAATAATGGCAAAGCCGATGACGGCGAGCCATGCCGACTTTTCACCATGCCAGCCTTTTGACAAACGAAGGTGCAAAAAGGCAGCGTAAAACAGCCAAGTGATAAGCGCCCACACTTCCTTCGGGTCCCAGCCCCAAAAGCGCGTCCAGGCAATTTGCGCCCAAATCATCGCGAAAATGAGCGCCCCGAGCGTAAACACCGGAAAGCCGATCGCCACCGCCCGATAGCTGATCTCATCGGTCAGATCCAAGTTAACGTTCTTCACGAGCGGCTTGAGTGCGGCGGCAACGCGCTTGCGCAAGAGAAGCCGAAGCATGATGTACAGCGCCGTTCCGGCTATGAGCGACCAGATGACCGTATTGAGCTTTCTTGCATTGATGATCGCCGGCATCTCAACAAGCGGCTCCATGCGGCCGGCGCTTTCTTTCATAAGCTCCCCTTTGTGCGGCCCAACGAGCGCCGGCATATCGTAGATGACCTCAACCGTCTGCTTGTTTTTGTCGACCCACGTGAACTTCGCTTCATACCCAGAAAGACCGAACGCTGTCGAAACGATGACAAAGCCGAGCGTCGTAATTAAGCAAAACATGACCACTTCGAGCCAAAACGTCCGTTTCGACGGCTTCGATTGATCGACGACGCGAATCAAATAGATGAGCCCAGCGACAAAGCTGATGGCCAAAATCGCTTCACCAGCCGCCGCCGTCGTCACATGGATGTGCAGCCAATCGCTTTGCAAGGCGGGAATGAGCGGCGAAATTTCCCGCGGAAACATGCTTGCGTAAGCAATCACAAGCAACGCGACCGGCAGCGCAAACAAGCCGAGCACACTCAGCCGGTAAATGAAATAAATAATAATGAAAGCAGCAACCAGCATCATGCCGAAAAAGGTCGTAAACTCGAACAAGTTGCTCACGGGCGCGTGCCCGGCGGCGATCCAGCGCGTCACAAAATAGCCGACTTGGGCGAGAAAGCCGATGATCGTCACGGAGATGCCGAGCTGCGACCAACGGTCCTTCTCTTGCCGTTCTTTTCGCTTGTCGCGAATGGCGCCGCCAAAAAAGAACGTGCCGATTAAATATAGAACGAACGCGATATAGAGCAACGTGCTGCTAAGCTGTGCCATGTCCATGGACTTGTCCCCCTTGTCCGGCTTTTTTGTCGTTTTCGAGCTGATCAGCCGGCATCATGACGCCGGTGCCGTCAAGCAAACGGCGCAGCTCGTTTTTCAAGCCGAACCAGTTTTTATTCGTGTGCGCGGCGATCCATAGCTCGCCGTTTACCCGCTGCACCCAAATGCGGCGGTGGTTCCAATACATCCCTTGGATGAGCCCAATCATGAAAATCGCGCCGCCTACCCCTAAAATCCAAAGCGTAAAGTCGCGGCGGACGGTCAAACCGGAGACATTGCGGGTTTGAAGCCCTGCGAACGCCATTTTGTATTTGTTGTTGCCAAACGGTTCGATCGTTTGCCGGATGGCGACGAAACTCACTTCCCCTTTCGGCCGGTCCGGCGCGTACATTTTGAACACGAACGCCGGATTGTTCGGCACGCGCGACTTCGTTGACGGATTGCCGTCTTCATCAAACTCAAAATCAGGAAAATAGCTTAATAGCTCAACGCGATACCCATGTCCGAGATTGTACGACTCTTTCGGATCATACAAGTCGACCGTCACCGTGCCGAACGTTTCCCCCGACTGCTTGTCCGCCAACTGAAATGACATCGCTTTCGGCTCATTCAAGCGGAAATCGACTTGGTAGAGCGCATAATGGTCGAACTCCAGCGGCTCGTTGACGCGAATCGGATACTCCTTCACTTTTTCAAGCTTCGGCTTGGCGCCGGGGATCACAGGACCGACACGCTTATACAACACGACGTTTGTTTGATAGTTTTTGGCGATCATCCCGTTGCCGACGCGGTCGATGGCAGCGTTGAACACTTCGTTGTCTTTGCCTTTCTCATATGTTTCAAAAATAAATTTTTCACTCTTTAAAAAGTAGCGGCCGTTCGTCCCAGGAATTTCTTTCGTCTCCCCTTCCGGAATCCACATCACCCGATCGATGTACATGCCGGGAACGGAACGAAGCATCGCCCCGATCAAGAAAATGATGAGGCCGATATGATTGACGTACGGCCCCCAGCGGGAAAACCGCCCTTTTTCAGCGAGCAAATGCCCGTCTTCCTCGCGGACATGGTAGCGCCGCGCAGCCAGCCGTTCTTTCAACACAGCCATCGTCTTGTCGAGATCGCTCACATGCGAGACGCCAAACAACCGCTGCCGCTCTAAAAAGCGCGGATGGCGCTTCACCCCTTGCCGCTTCAAGGCGCGATAAAGCGGAACGACCCGGTCCAAGCTGCAAATGACAAGCGAAACGCCGATTAAGGCGATGAGCAAAATGTACCACCATGAGCCGTACAAGTTGTTAAAGCCGAGCTCATAATACAGCTTCCCTGCCCAACCGTACTGCTGCTTATAATACTCCGCCGGATCGACGTTCGGCGGAATATACATTTGCTGAGGGAAAATCGTGCCGATCGCCGAAGCAATGAGCGTAATGACGATGAGCGCCACTCCGACTTTGACCGACGAGAAAAACGCCCAAATTTGGTCGATCATCGTTTTTTTGTACGTTTGCGACCGGCGGGCGCTTCCTTCGTAGCGCATGTCCAAAATCAGTTTTTCTCCCAAATCGGCAAGCGGCTTGCCGCACGACTCACAAAACGCCGTGCCGTGCGGATTGACATGGCCGCATTCGCATTTGACGTGTTCCATGGCGCAAAACTCCTTACGGTTTGATGCTTTCTAGATGCCGTTCGATGTCTTCTTTCGTCATCGTTCCGGTAATGATTTGTTTTACTTCGCCGTTTTTGTCAATCAAAAACGTTGTCGGCAGCGGCCCGACGTTATAGGCGTTCAATACTTGATCTTGACGGTCGATCACAATCGGAAATGTCAGGCCGAACCGTTCCGCGAATTTTTCAACGCTCAACTTCGGTTCACCGACATTGACAGCCAAAATTTCAACCCCTTGTTTTTTGTAAATCGGGTACAGCTCGTTCATATACGGCATCTCCCGCTCGCACGGCTTGCACCACGTTCCCCAAAAGTTCAAAAAAACGCCTTTGCCGCGATAGTCTGAAAGACGATGTTCATGCCCTTTCAAATCGGTCAGCACAAAATCAGGCGCCGTCGAACCAACAGCGACAGCCGTTTTCTCCGTGAAAAAATTCGTGTAAATCGTATAGCCGATCGCCGCGAGCAACACGAGCAAAATCGCTGTCCTCATCACTAAGCGCTGTTGTTTTTTCATCGTTCAAACCCCTTTACGTTTCTCCTCCCCACAGCCAACGCTAGAGGGGGAGGCAAGCGGTTCACAATCTCCCATTTTCCATTATAGCAAAGTCCCTCGCTCGTTTATGCGCAAGGATATGAACGTTATGTGACAATCTTCGTCATTTTCTTCCCCCGGATTGGGCAAGGACGCGCAGCAACTTCACCTCATGCGGTGTCAGCTCGCGGTATTCGCCGGGGCGCAGCCCTTTCAAATCGAGAAACGCGTACCGCTCCCGCTTCAGCTTCAGCACCTCGCAGCCGATCGCCTCAAACATGCGGCGCACTTGCCGGTTTCGTCCTTCGTGGATACGGATTTCCACAATGGCTGTCCCCTTCTTTCGGTCGGCGGAGAGCAGCTTCACTTTGGCTGGCGCCGTCATGCCATCTTCCAACTGCACTCCTTGTTCGAGCCGTTTCAGCTGCTCGTGCGTTGGAATGCCTTTCACTTTGGCAATGTACACTTTTTCAATTTCATACCGCGGGTGCATAAGCAGGTTGGCAAAGTCGCCGTCATTCGTCAACAAAAGCAGTCCAGACGTATCGTAGTCAAGCCGCCCGATCGGATAAATGCGTTTGTCCAGATCTTTGAAAAAATCGGTCACCACTTTGCGGCCTCTGTCATCTTTGACGCTGGAAATCACCCCGCGCGGCTTGTACAGCAAATAATATACCGGCTCTTCGCGCTCGATCGGGATGCCGTCGACTTCGACATCATCGCGCGGCCCGACCTTGACGCCAAGCTCCTTGACGACGCGGCCGTTCACTTTCACCCGCCCTTGCAAAATGAGTTCTTCCGCCTTGCGCCTTGACGCGATGCCGGCGCGGGCGATCACTTTTTGCAACCGTTCCATTCTCTCTCACCTCTTTCATCATCTTACCCTTTCCGTCTAACAGATACAAGTGCGGCACTTTTATTTTTCACCTTTCCCGTTCCCTTTGCAAACAAAAAACCCGCCGGACGACGGGAACGAAAAAAGGCGCCGCTAGCGCCCGAATACAAACAAAACGATGAAAACAGAAACAATAAAGCTGAGAATGTCGGCCAAAATGCCGACTTTTAACGCATCGCCCATTTTTTTGACGCCGACGGCGCCAAAATAGACGGTGAGCACGTAAAGCGTCGTCTCCGTACTGCCTTGGATCGTAGAAGCAAGGCGCCCGATGAACGAATCCGGGCCGTAAGTAGCGATCAAATCGGTCGTCATGCCGAGCGCCGCCGTGCCGGAAAGCGTGCGGAGAGCCGCAAGCGGAACGACTTCGGCCGGCAGTCCAATGGCATCAGCCAGCGGTTTGATCACTTCCATCATGGCATCAAGCGCCCCTGAGGCTCGGAAAATGGCGACCGACACCAACATGCCGACCAAATACGGGATGAGCGAAAACGCGATCTCGATCCCTTCCTTGCCGCCTTCCACAAACGCTTCGTACGTCGGCACTTTCTTTGCTGTACCGTAAAGCAAAATAAAAGCGATGAGCGCAGGGATCAGCCAAACAGAAAGAAGTTGGACGATGGCCATTATGGCTTCCTGCCTTTCCGCATCCGTTTCCAATAATAGTACCGGTCAATCAATACCGCCCCAATCGTCGAAATCGTCGAGGCGACGATCGTCGTCCCAATGATCTCGCCAGGCGCCGCTGAACCGTACGTCATGCGGATCGAGATGACGGTCGCCGGAATGAGCGTAATGCCTGATGTGTTCATGGCCAAAAATGTCACCATCGACCGGCTCGCCTCGTCGCGGCCGCCGTTGAGCTTTTTTAGCTGCTCCATCGCCTTTATGCCCATCGGCGTCGCCGCATTGCCAAGGCCGAACATGTTGGCGACCATATTCGAGACGATATAGCCGAGCGCGGGATGGCCGGGCGGCACCTCTGGAAACAAGCGGCGTACGAGCGGCATAAACAGGCGCGCCGCTTTGTCAAGCAAGCCGGCGCGTTCCGCGATCGCCATCAGCCCGAGCCAAAACACTAAAATGCTGACCATGCCGATGCTGATCGTCACCGCTTCTTTGGCGCTTTCAAACACCGCTTTGTTCACTTCGTCCATCGTGCCGTTGGCCGCCGCAAAGACGATGCCAATGACCGCCATCATCACCCAAATGAGGTTAACCATCGCTTCTCACACCTAAAAAGCGAAATGCTTGCCATAAAAACCCTCGGCCGCTTCCTTCCTTTCCCGGTTCATACAGCAGCGGCACCGAATCAACCGCCTTTTGATGCAAATAAAGCACCGCCTTTCCGACCTCTGTCGGCACCCGTTCTGGGTATTTTTTCCATTCTTTGCGCGGCTTCAGCAAATACACTTTCACCTGCAGCCCGCTCTCCTCTTTATCGGTCACCGGATATCGCAAATCGCGGACCGCCTGCAGCCGCCCGCGGTAAAACGGATCAGAAATTTTGTCGACCACCCGCTCGCTGCTCACTTTGGCGATGTGATAATGAGAAAATCCATATTCGTACATAGCGATATGATCATTCCAATCGTCCGGTGCATCCAACGTCACGGCGATCAAATCGACGCCGCCTTTGGACGCCGTCGTCACGAGCGTGCGATGGGCCCGTTTCGTATAGCCGGTTTTGCCGCCGGTGCAATATTCGTAAAGACTTGTCAACAACTTGTTTTTATTTCGCCACACACGCGCGCCGTCTTCGCCGGGCGGAGCGGGGGCGCGGTACACTTTCGTCCCCGAGATGCGCCGAAACTCTTTGTTTTTCATCGCATATTGCATGAGCAGCGCCATATCGTACGCGGTTGAGTAGTGGTTTTCCGCGTCATCCAACCCGTGCGGATTGGCAAACTCGGTATCACGCATCCCGATTTCAGCCGCTTTTTGGTTCATTAAAAAAACAAATCCTTCGACGCTGCCGCCGACATGTTCAGCGATGGCCACCGCCGCGTCGTTGCCGGAACGAAGCATCAGCCATATACCAAATCGCGCAGTTTGATTTTCTCCCCTTGGCGCAAGTAAATTGACGACCCTTCGGTCCGGACAGCGCGGGCGCTGACCGTCACCGTGTCGTCCATCTTCCCCGATTCAATCGCCAAAATGGCGGTCATAATTTTCGTAATGCTGGCGATGCGCCGTTTTGTATAGGCATCCTTGGCAAACAAAACCCGCCCGGAATGCTGCTCTATCAAAATCGCGCTTTTTGCGCTCACCCCATCCATAGCGCGCATCCGCTCTGGAACAAATGCCATAATCCCCGCAGCGAGTGCAAGAATGAGCGCAATGAGCCGCTTCTGCTTATTCATCTCATATCGGCGAGGATCCCCCTCCTTTAAGGAGCGGGGAGGAATCGCCTGTTCCTCCTTTCCGATTAGGCTGAACGGGCCGCAGCCGAAGAAACGTCGCGGCGGAAACAGGCTGAACCCCAAAGCCGCGTTTTGTACAAGTGTATGCGTCGATGGGACAAATATGATGAAAAAATGCCGTTGCAAGGGGAGACAGCCTGAACGATCCGCTCCGGCGCTTGCGCTGGGCTCATTGATGACATTTCCCTGCAAAGAGAAAGCCGCTCCCCGAAAAGACGGACAGGTGTCCTGATGGATCGCAGCGCCTGCTCTCCCAAAAAAACGGGCAGGGGGTTCCCCCCCGCCCGTTTAAAACGGCTGCCAACGAAGCTTCCGCGCCTCATGAAAGCGCTCTTCAACGTTGCGCCAGTTGACGACGTTCCACCAATGTTCGATGTACGCCGCCCGATCATTTTTGTATTGCAAATAGTAGGCATGCTCCCACACATCAAGCACAAGAAGCGGGATCACATCCCATTGCGCCATGAGCTGGTGTTTTTCCGCCTGCAAAATTTCCAGCCGGTGCGCTCGCGGCGCCCAAACGAGCAGCGCCCAGCCGACCCCTTCGGCGCTTTTCGCCGCTTCGGTGAAATGACGGCGAAAGGCGGCAAAGCTGCCAAAATCGCGCTCGATTTGCGCCCGCAGCTCCCCGCGCGGCTCGCCGCCGCCCTCTGGATGCATGTTGTACCAAAAGATAGTGTGCAAATAATGCCCGGAGCCGTGGAACGCCGCTTCCCGCTCCCAATGTTTCAACAGATCAAAATTGTTCGTCCGGCGCGCCTCGGCCATCATCCGCTCCGCCTGATTGAGACCGTCGACATAGCTTTGATGATGCTTCGTATGGTGGAGGCGCATGATTTCTTCGGAAATATGCGGCTCGAGTGCATCATAACGGTACGGCAGCGGCGGCAAGACATGACGGCCGGGCGCTACTTGTTGACGCGGCTCACCGCCGTCGTCCGCATCCACCCAGCGTCGCTTTCCATCGGTCACGTTGTCCGCTTGACCCGGCTCGCCGTCAGCTATATCAGGCAGCGAGTCGGAGAGCTCCGCCATAAAAGCCGGCTCTTTTCCGTCCTCAACCCGCTCTGCCGTCCCGCTGGTGTCAAGCCATCCGTCTTCGTTCTCTTTGTTTTCACTCTCCAGTTCAGGCGACACCGATTCCCCTTCGACTTGTTCTTGCGTCGCCTCTTCTTCCCGCTCGGCAGCTGACGAATCAGCCAGGCGGACGGCCCGAGTGTATACGTCATCGACAAGACGCTGGAGCTCGTAAATCGCTTCTTCGGTCCATTCATCGCCGTGTCCATCGATGTACGCCAACAAAGACGAAAGCCCAACATCCTCAGCCATCCTGCGTGCAGACAGCGCCTGTTCAACTTGTCTTCCCCACGCAGCCGCTTCCATGACATACTGGCGAAGCGCACCGACATACACGTCATCGGCAAGGCGCTGAAGCTCGCGGACGGCCTCTTCCGTCCACTCGCCGTCATGCTCGGCAATAAACTCGAGCAGCGACGAAGCGCCATCCGTGCTTGCCCCACGCAAAGCGAGCGTCTCCTTGACTTGATTTCCCCATTCGTTCACCCTAGCCGCATATTGGGCGAACAACACCTGATCGTCCATTTGGTAAAAACCTCCTCCTGTTTTGTTCGCCATATCGTATGCTGTCATGGGGAAATCGTTCTTGTCCGCATTCACCCAAATTCCCGGCCGCTCATACATAGAGGAGCGAGGGCAGTCATCATAGGAAAAGACAGCAAGGAAGAACAGAATCGCCGCAATGCTTCCCTGCGGCGGGTCTGCAAATGAGCCATAGATAAACCGCTCAAAAAAATCGGGCTGACCCAAAACATATTCGCGTTTTGGGTCAGCCCCCCTTTTTTCTGAAAAAGGCAGGCTACTTTGGCAAACTGCCGGCTGCACCAAACGGTTTCCTTGTCCGGACGCACAGAAAACGCGGCGCCAACCGCATTTTCTCGTTACGCCGACCGTTCAGGCAAGCGGCACTCGCCGGTTTCCACCCATTCGCTGACAAGCGCCTGCAGCGTTTTGGCGTCTACCTCGGCAAAATAACGGCGCAATTCCTCTTCATCGTGAATATAGACGCGCTTTCGCTGCCGATACGCCGGATTTTTCCATAAACAGACAAGAGCAATGATGTCGCGCAAATGAATGTCGCGCCCATTAGCCGTAAACAGTGGATCGCTTTCATACGGCAGCCAATCAAGCAGCGCCGCCTCAAAATGGCGCAAATACAACACAGACAGCGTCCGCTCTTCGCCCCCGTCGCGGTACGTGACTTCCGAGCGGTTGAAATAGTCTTCAAACGTGTTCGATTGCGACTTTTGCAGCTCTTCACCGTACAGGCGGCAAACGTTCATGAGCGCTCTCCTTCCCGATCAGCCATTTTTCTTTAGTTTACCATATTCCGGCTGCCCATCGCTCAAATTTTCTGCTAATTTTTCGAAAAATAAATCCGCTTCCCGCTCGGATTCGCCATCGTCCGCCCATTCCGGCAGCGGCGGCAGCTCCTCGAGCGTTTTTAGCCCGAAATAATCGAGAAATTCCGGGGTTGTCCCGTACAAAATCGGCCGCCCGGTTCCTTCGGCTCGTCCAACCTCTTTAATGAGCGCCCGTGCCATCAGCGTCTGCAATGGCTTGTCGCTTTTTACGCCGCGAATTTCCTCAATCTCCGCGCGTGTAATCGGTTGGCGGTATGCGATAATGGCGAGCGTCTCAAGCGCCGCCTGCGACAGCGGCGATGCTCCCGGCGCTTCGACCAACTTCTTTAAATAGGGGGCGTGTTCTTTTTTTGTCGCCAACAAAAACACGCCGCCAAGTTCGACAAGCTGGATGCCGCGCTCTTCCCGTCGGCAGTCTTGTTGAAGCTCCTCGATCACCGCTTTCGCCTCTAGCTCGCTGACTTCCAACACAGCGGCAATTTGTGAAAGCGACAGCCCTTCGTCACCGGCAGCAAACAACAGCGCTTCGACAATCGCCTTCGCCGGCTTGAGCGCGCCGGCTCCCTTTTTTTCTCTTTCGTTTTGTTCCATCGCCCTTCTGCCACGCCAAACTCGTTGGCGCCCCTCCTCCTTTCCTCCTGTTTTCGTCGTTTCCCAAGTCTTCTCACCCCAATGTGAGTCAACTCTCCGCCTTATCATGGCATGGGCAAACAAACAACAAAAGAAAAGCGGCCCGCCGCAGCGAACCGCCGCGGCCAAACCGCACCACCTCAACCGGCTGGTTTCACCGCAAGAAACAAATCGCTGAAATTCCGTTCTTGCTCAACGATGATTTCGTCTTGCTTCATCAACTCTAAAATGGCCAAAAACGTCACGACGATATACGAACGATCGTAGGACGGAAACAGCTCGTAAAAGTTTTTCCGCCCGTTCGCCTGCTTTAGTTCATGCAAAATTTCCGCCATGCGCTGTTCGACGGAAATATCTTGGCGGGAGATTTTCGCCCGCATCGGTTTTTGCAGTTTTTTGCGGCGCAACAGCTTCGACAAGGCGCCAAGCATATCGTATACGTTCACATCCAGCGGCGCCGCCTTTTTCTCATCCGCGTATGCGCTTAAGTCGCTCGGCGGCTTTGTAAACAAAAGCGCCCGTTCCTCTTCGCGCCGCTTCAGTTCGCGCGCCGCCTCTTTAAACTTTTTATATTCAAGCAGCCGCTGCGTCAGCTCCTCACGCGGGTCCCCGTCATCGCCCCACTCGATGTCGCCGTCGACCGCTTCTTCATTGGAGGGCGGCAGCAGCATTTTGCTTTTGATCGCAAGCAAGGTGGCCGCCATCACTAAATATTCGCTGGCGATATCCAACTCAAGCTCCTGCATGGCGTGAATGTACGCCATATACTGCTCCGTAATTTGCGCGACCGGAATATCATAAATATCAATTTCATAGCGGTTGATCAAATGCAAAAGCAGATCAAGCGGCCCTTCAAACGCTTCGATTTTGACGTTGTACGGCAATTGCACATCCATCCCACCATTTTTTCCAGAACCACCGCCCGGTAGGCTCGTCTCCAGCTGCAGTACATTTATTGTATCATAACGAAGCGGCGAAGCGAACGGAAAACAGTCTCTTTTTTGCGCCGCAGGCCGCCGAAGCCGTATAATCGAAGAAGAGCCGTCCGCCTTCACATGGCGCGGCCCACTTTTGAAAGGAACGATGGCCGATGTATCCAAAAGCGTATATCGAGTATTTGGTCCATTTCCATAGCGACCGCGATTATTTTGAATGCCACGAGATTTTGGAGGAACATTGGAAACAAGACGGTCGAAACAAAGGTTGGCTTGTGCTCATTCAAATGGCGGTCGCTTTTTACCATTACCGGCGCGGCAACACTTCCGGCGCGCTCCGCCTCATTCGACGGGCGCGGGCGCTGCTTGACGAAGCGCAAGAGATGATCCGGCGGCTCGGCCTCGATGACGAGGCGCTCGCCCGCTTGCTCGACGAGACGGCTGGGCGGATCACTCGCGGCGAACCGTACGAAAGCGTCGAACTGCCGATTCGCGACCGTTCCCTTTATGAGCAATGCCAGGCCGCCTGCGCCCGCCGGCAGCTCGTTTGGGGGCAAGCCAGCGACCTAGCCAACCTTGATCTTGTGGATAAACACCGGCGCCGCGACCGCTCGGACGTCATCGCCGCACGCGAACAAAAAAAACGGGCCAAAGCGGAAGGAGTTGGCTTCCCTCCCCCTCCGCCGCCCGCCTGAGCGCGGCACCGCGCTAGTTTCGTTATTCGTTGCACGCATGGCATTTATCGAAAAACGAGGCGGTCCACTCGTTGGCGCACAATCGGCGGCCCGGGTACACCTCTTTCAATGCCTTGACCATCTGTTTTCCGATCCCTTGGTGGCGGTGTGACGGATTGACGCTGATGTGCTGGATTTCCACAACATCAGGAGCGCGCAACAGGACGCCGATAATGCCGACGATGTCATCCCCTTCTTTCCATAAAAACAGCTGCCAATCGTTGTTTGTTTCATACTGTTTCATCGTCTGCTGCAGCCGTTTCAGGTCTTTTTCCGTCGGCATAAACGACAACAGTCCCATGGCGATTTTCTCATAGTTTTTTCGGTAACGGATTAACATAAAAATCCCTCATTATCGACAAACGCTTTTCCGAAATGGAAAAGTTTTTGTCATTTTCTCTATACGTATTATAAACATTCTCACCGATATTGTGAACCATTTCATGCCTTTTTACGCAAATGTCCGCAAGACGTTCGCCATTTCGATCGCCGACACCGCCGCTTCCCATCCTTTATTGCCCGCTTTCGTGCCGGCCCGCTCGATCGCCTGTTCAATGGTGTCCGTCGTCAACACGCCGAAAATGACCGGAACACCGCTTGCAAGCGCCGCGTGGGAGACGCCTTTGGCCGCCTCGCTGCAGACGTAGTCAAAATGGCTCGTTGCCCCACGGATGACGGCGCCAAGCGTAATGACAGCGTCAAACTGCTTCGATTCCGCCATTTTTTTCGCCACAAGCGGGATTTCAAACGCACCCGGCACCCAGGCGACCGTGATGTCGCTGTCGCTCACGCCATGGCGCGTCAAGCCGTCGATCGCCCCAGATAAAAGCTTGCCCGTGATGAATTCGTTAAAACGAGAGACGACGATGCCGATTTTCAATCCGGTGCCGACTAAGTTTCCTTCAATGATGCGCATGTTCGTTGCTCCTCCCATCATTAAAAATGAAGCATATGTCCTAATTTTTCATGTTTCGTGCGCAAATATTTTTCATTTTCCTTTTTCGCTGGCATCTGAATGGGCACCCGTTCAACGACTTCGAGTCCATGCCCTTTTAAGCCGGCGATTTTGCGCGGGTTGTTCGTGAGCAGGCGCATTTTCGTCACGCCAAGATCTTTCAAAATTTGCGCCCCGATGCCATAATCGCGCAAATCGGCGGGGAAGCCCAGTTTTTCGTTCGCTTCGACCGTATCATAACCTTGCTCCTGCAACTTGTAAGCGCGCAACTTGTTCATAAGGCCGATGCCGCGCCCTTCTTGGCGCATGTAAAGCAACACCCCGCGCCCTTCCGCCTCGATTTGCCTGAGCGCCGCATGCAGCTGCGGACCGCAGTCGCACCGGTACGAGCCAAACACATCGCCAGTTAAGCATTCGGAATGGACGCGCACCAAGATCGGCTCATCCGGGATGATCTCTCCTTTGACAAGCGCCACATGCTCTTTTCCGTCGAGCACGTTTGTGTAGCCGATGGCGCGAAATTCGCCGAATTCGGTCGGCAGCCAAACGTCCACCTCCCGTTTCACGAGCTTTTCCCGCTGACTCCGATAGGCGATCAAATCTTTGATCGTGATCATTTTCAATCCGAACTGATCGGCGATTTGCCGCAAATCAGGAACGCGAGCCATCGTCCCGTCCTCTTTAATGATTTCGCAAATGACGCCGGCCGGCTTCGCGCCG